>NZ_CP111054.1 GCF_026250525.1 Chondrinema litorale | reverse complement strand
GTCTGTCTCCAAGCCCGTTAGATAATAAAATGTATTCGATTGCCTGAAAATACTAAAACCCGAAACGCCACTAGCTCCTTGAATCACTGCTATCGCTTTATTCCCAATAGCTTCAAAAATCGTTGTTCTCCGCACAGCAAAGTCTTCTATAGAAAAATCAGATTGGTAATGATGCTTATCCTGTGCAATTGCAGAAAGCATTGAAACTGATAAAAATAACCATGTAAGAATGGTTGCTCGACTTTTTATAAATAATTGATCCACGTTGTTTGCAATGATAGTTTATGTAGGGGAAATCGCTTATATCAGTAAATTAGAGCTTATTATTAATTTCCGCAAACAATTATCATTATACTGTAGAATCTGAGATGTTGAATATGGTATTTAGGTGTATAGACTGAAAACCAGTACTACTTTCTTACTGATTCTGTATACATATTTAAGAGAATTAATCACAAGGTTATATCTTAAATATATATTATAATAATTTATCACATTTCATATCACAATATTATATTTTAAAAGAAAAAGCACATAATTCAAAAGAACTATGCGCTTATCGTATTTACAGCTATATTAAAAGTTAATAACCTTCATTTTGATCGAGATTAGGATTCACATCTCGCTCTGCCTGAGGTATCGGATATAAATAATAATTTGGATCGGTTACACCGAATTCGGCAGCTTTGCCCGCTCTTATATAGTCGAACCAACTTTCGTTTTCCAGTAGTAATTCACGCCTTTTTTCTTCTACAACTTCATCTATAAAAGTATCTAGTGAAGTATAATTTTCTATACTATCGGCAACATTGGCTCTGATTCTTACTGTATTAAAAGCATCAAAAGCAGTTTCAGTTACACTACCACTCGTTCTTGCCTGTGCTTCGGCATAAATCAGCATTACTTCTGGCAACCTGATAAGCGAAACATTATCGTAGTTTGGATTGGTGGTATATTTAATCACATAGTAATTATCATCCTGAAAGTAAAACATATCATCTTTTCTCAAATCTCCTTCTGGGTAAAAAGAGAATAAGGGATACACCATAGAATCTCCTACAGATTCAAATTCACTTACCAATGGAATGCCCTGACCATTATATGGATCGCCTAACGGCATTGTTGCTACTCTTATACCATTGTATCCTGTACGCTCATTAAATTGAATCTCTAGAATGGTTTCCATTTCGCCAGCATTTACAAATAGTGGTGCATACTCTTCGCTGAGGGTGAAAGAACCACTATTAATTACTTCACTAGCTCTTTGAGCAGCTTGTTCGTAATCTTCAGTATATAAATAAACTTTGGCTAAAATGGCTTTTACAGCCCAAATAGACGCTCTACCTTCTTTTGTAAAATCTTCGGGCATCATGTTTTCGGCCATCTCCAAGTCTGTGATTATCTGGTCGTACACTTCTAAACTGGAAGAATTGGGCAGATGAATTTCTTCTGAGTTTGTATTTACTATTGGCTCAAGATATAAGGGCACATTACCAAACAGCCTCACTAAATTAAAATAGTGTAAACCTCTTAAAAAATGAGCTTCTGCCAATTGCCTGTCAATAGTTGCCTGTTCACCATCTGCATCAGGTGCATAAGCAATTATCTTATTTGCTGCTTGTATGCCAAAATAAATATCAGCCCAAATAACTTGAATTATACTATTACTTGGCTGTAGAATATGATTTGAAAATTCTATATAAGTGGTATTTGTATTGTTTGGGTCTGCCAATTCTTGAGCGCTTAGTGATGTGGCTAAGGTTAAGTTTCTAGCGTAGTACCCTTGACTCACCAGTGAGCGATAGGCACCATTTACAGCCGCTTCTACATTGGTGGTATTAGAAAATACTGCATCATCTACCAAGTTAGATTGAGGTTCTTCATCCAAAAAATCGTCGCAAGAGGCAAAGCTTAAGCCTATTACCAAGAGGAAAATATATTTTAAAGCATTCATGTTTCTAAGGTCTTTATTTGTATTAAAGTGTGATATTTAAACCGAATAGATATGTTCTGGCGCGGGGATAACTGGCATAGTCTGCGCCAATCATCGAACCTCTGTTTTCATATACATTAATTTCAGGATCGTAGCCAGAGTAGGATGTGAAGTTGTAAAGGTTTTGCACTTGTAAATACATCCTCAGCATATTCACCTTTACTTTACTACTCATGTTTTCGGGCAGAGTGAAACCTAAGGTAACATCTCTAATCCTAAAGAAAGAACCATCTTCTATCCATCTTGTAGAAACCAGGCCGTTTGTAGACTGACCAATTGTAGGCTTCGGTGTATCGGTTATATCGCCCGGTTGTCTCCAATAATCGAGGGCGTCTACAGAAATGTTGTTATTAGGAGAAGTTAAAGCTTCGTAAGTTCTACGAGTGAAGTTGAAAACATCATTGCCATACACAAACTGCCCCTGAATACTTAAATCTAGCGGACCATAGAAAAAAGTGTTTGTAATACCACCATAAAAATCTGGATGTGGGTTGCCTATTACTTTTCTATCATCTGTATCGAGAGCTCCTGCAACTGTGCGTTCCCCATCACCATCAATATCAGCATAAATTATACTCCCAGTTTCTGAGTCTACACCTTCTGCCACGTATCCGAAAAAAGAGCCTAATGGATAGCCTTCTCTGGCAAGGTGTGAAGCGTCATCCATACCGTCAAGCACATCACCACCCGGTAGAGAGGTAACTTTATTCTCTACAAATGACATGTTCAGGTTGGTGTTCCACCTAAATTTTTCTCCAATAATATTTTTAGTACTCAGCTCAAACTCAAAACCTTTATTTTGAACTTCTCCTAAGTTTATCAGTGTAAAAAGCTCACCAGTAGCCTCAGGCATACGATAACTAACAAGTAAGTCTTCGGTGTTTTTGATGTAATAATCTGCTAAAATCGAGATTCGATCTGCAAACAATCCAATATCTAAACCAATATCTGTTTGCGTGGTTGTTTCCCAAGAAAGCTCTGAGTTACCAATTACTGATGGCGCAAACCCAACATCTGAACCATAATAAGCATTCACTCCATAGAGTGGTAAGGCTTCGTAAAAGTCTCTTGGTTGATTACCCGATTGCCCCCAACTTGCTCTCAGCTTTAAATTACTTATTACAGGTATATTATCTCTAATAAAGTCTTCTTCAGACATTCTCCAAGCCACCGCTACAGAAGGGAAACGGGCATATTTATTATCTTTTCCAAATCTAGAAGAACCATCGATGCGGTAGTTAGCAGTTAAAATATATCTGTCTTTAAAAATATAATTTACTCTAGAAAAAAACGAAGCCAAACTCCAAGCAGAAAGCCTATCACTGGTAGTATACACCCCTGCCGCACCTATGTTGGTTACTTCATCTGAGGTAAAGTTAGTGGCATTGAGAGTAATTTCTTCGATATCAGCTTTTTGTAAGGTATTTCCTGCTAACACAGTGATGGCATGATCGCCAAAAGTATTGGTATATGTTAAAGTATTTTCGTTGAGCCAGTTATCAGACCTGTATCTTTTTGTGGTACGAAATCCCTGCTTATTGGCACCTTCAATAATACCTTCTCTGGGAATGTAGAATTCACCATCGATTAAAGTTTTGTCGATTCCCCAATTAGTTCTAAAAGTTAAACCTTTTACCAATTCAAACTCTGCAAAAACATTTCCGATGAGCCTGTCTGTTTGATCTTGATATTGTGTGAGCTCAGCAACAGCTACAGCATTGTCTCTTTGGATAATAGGATCGAGATAATAGTCGCCTGTTTCTTCATAAACTGGAATATTAGGTCTGGTAATAAGGCTTAACAACACTGGAGCAGAGCGGCCAAAGTCTTCAGGAATTCTATCATTTGTGCTTCTCGAAAGATTTAAGTTGGCACCTATTTTTACTCGATCATTTATACTGTGCTCAATGTTACTTCTAAAATTCACTCTCTCAAATCCAGAATTAATTACTATACCTTCTTGATTAAAATAAGAGCCCGACAAATAATACGTAGTATTATCGCTACCTCCACTTACAGATAAAGAATAGCTTTGCATTGGTGCAGTACGATAGACTTCATCCTGCCAATTGGTGTTTGCATTGTTTTGTAAAAGAGCCTCATTGGGCTCTGTTTCATTAAGTGCATAAATATCATTTACAAAATTGATATACTGTTCTGAATTTGCCATCTCAATTTTATTTGG
The DNA here is from genome assembly GCF_026250525.1 of Chondrinema litorale. Classification (GTDB taxonomy): domain Bacteria; phylum Bacteroidota; class Bacteroidia; order Cytophagales; family Flammeovirgaceae; genus Chondrinema; species Chondrinema litorale. The sequence goes on along the minus strand of NZ_CP111054.1, from coordinate 185,192 downwards.
CAACTCTTGCACTCCATAATAACCATTAAAGGTAATCTGACTCTTACCACTAGTCCCTCTTTTTGTTGTAACTAACACCACTCCATTGGCTGCTCTTGCACCGTAAATTGCTGTAGCAGAAGCATCTTTTAAAACTTCAATGGAAGAAATGTCTGAAGGGTTGATGGCAGCTAGTGGGTTTAAACTTTGTCTTCCACTTCTTGAGATTCCCACATAATTATCTGTATTGATTGGCACTCCATCAATTACATACAAAGGTTCTGTTGTACTTGAATTAAGAGTATTAATACCTCGAATTCTAAAGTTAAGACCGCCACCGGGTGTGCCTGAGTTTTGGGTAACCTGCACACCAGCCATTTTTCCTTGTACTGCCTGATTAATTCCAGCTACAGGGTCGGTTTCAATATCTTCGGCTCCAATTGATGATACTGAACCTGCTAATTTCTCTCTGTCTATTACGCCATAGCCTACAACTACAACTTCTTTTAGTTCTTTTGTATCAGTTTTTAATGTTACGTTTATCAGCGTTTGGGTGCCAATTTTAACTTCTTTGGTTTCGAAACCCACGAAGGAGAATAATAAAACTGGATTAGAAATAGAATCTGGAATCCCTAAGGAATATTCACCATTTTCATCTGTTAATACTCCTTTGTTTGTGTCTTTAATTAGTATACTTACTCCGGGTAAAGGACCACCATCTTCGTAGGCTACTACTTTACCTGAAACTGTATTTTCTTGCGCATAACTTTGTACAAAAAGCGCAGTAAACATTAAAAAAGTTAGTAATGCTTTTTTCTTCATTGCTAGGAATTTTACATAAATGATTGAAAATATTTAGTTGATAGTACATAGTGTGTAGAGTTAAAAAGCAATGAGATAATTATATGCCAGTATGGTGGGACTTTTAATAATTGCCGTTTGAGCATAGTAATCAACTATTACGGCTATTTTTTTTGTTGTTAGGGAAATATATTGTATAAAAATTTACGCAGAAGTGTGGATAAAATCGCCAAAAACTAGCAAAAAGGCACATGTGTTACCCTTGCCAATTTTTGGCTAAAACGCAAAAAAGTTGACTATCCAATTATTTATATTCCAAAACCCCAAAAAAGAAGCTTGTCTACAAGAAAACTATTCTACAATCGTACGGAAAGTGAGGTTGATTCTGGGTTTCTTTATCTTTTTTGTTTTGGGCAATCTATGCCACCAGTTAGTTTGTGTACTATCTTTCATTACTAGTAGGCTGCCTTGCTCAAGTACCACTGATATTGATTTTTTTGTTTCTTTATGTTTGAATGAAAACTTTCTTTCAGCACCTAAACTAAGCGAGGCAATAGTGGTATTTTCACCTAGAGATTTTTCATCGTCACTATGCCAAGCCATTCCCTCTTCGCCATTGTGGTATAAATTAAGCAGGCAAGAATTGAATGTATCACCAGTAATTTTCTCTACTTTTTGTTTTAGTTCTAGCAATTCTTTTGTCCAGACTAGTGCCTGTTTGGTGGTGTTGGAATAAGTGTATTCGTAATTCTCATTGCCATACCAAGCAACCTTTCTTTTGGTTACAATGTGCTTCCCAAAAATGATGGCTTCATCGTTTTTCCACGGAACGGTATTTAGCAACTGTTCGAGATAGTATTGTGCATCTTGCCAATTGAGTATTTTACCATAATAATTAGCTGTACCATCAAAAGGCAGCAAGTTATTTACTGGGTTAGTGTTAAATAAATCCATCTAATTTTTTCTTTTGCCAGCTATTATAAGCTGTTTTCATACAATTACCACAAGGTCGGTAGCCAAATTCTATTGCTTCTTCTTCAGAAGTAAAAAACACCCTGTTTTGTTGTAACATTCTCTTTCCAGATTTACATTTTAATTGTCCATAAATCTTGAGTTTTTTGTTGCCACCAAAAAGAATTTCTCCACTCCTGATTTTATGTTTAAGTTCTAAGCTTGATATTTCATTGTGTTGTATCATAAAAAATAAGCATGTCTGCTTCAAGTGAGCTCACTAAATATTTATCAATCTATCAAATGATTAAGATATATCTCTTGTACTTTTGACTTGATTCAAAGTACCAAAAAATCAAGACTGTGGACAAATTCACTAAATTTTCATTATGATTTCTAAAAAATCAGAAACTCGCTACGCTCAAACACCTGATTTTTTTCACGAAATCATTCTGAAAATTTTTAACGTAATTTGACCAAGGTCAATGCAAATTTTACGATATATACATCATCAAAATATGAATAGTTATTTATAAATTTACATCAAAAAGCCTGTAAAGAGTTACTATGTTATGAAACCCAATCTTAGCTCAATGCATCATGAAATATAACTCCTAATGTAAATCTTTCACCTTCTTGTACTTCGCTTACACCATGCTTCATATTTACTCGGTAATAGCCTCTAGCTCCTTTTACGGGCCTAAAATTCGTGGTAAAAATAAGCATATCTCCTTTTTTCGGTTTCAATACAATGGCTTTAGATTGCGCTCTAGGTACTTGTTCTGTTAATACAAATTCACCACCCATAAAATCCTGTTCCGGCTCGCTAAGAACCATCACTACTTGAATTGGAAAAAAGACTTCGCCATATAAATCTTGATGTAAAGTATTAAAACCACCTTTAGCATATTTCAAAATTAGGGCAGTAGGTTTGAGTTGTTTTTGAGCGCGACACATCACATGTAATTCTTCCAAAGTTGCAGGAAATCTCTTCTCTATGTTGAGCATACTCATCCACTGGTTGGCAACTGGAACCAAATACGGATACACATTTTGCCTGATCTGCTGAATCAAATTTGGCAAAGGATATTGATAATATTTATACTCTCCCAAACCAAAGCGATACCGTTCCATAATTACTTGTTTTCGGTATAAATCTGGATGGTGGTAATCTGCTTTGAGCGCCTCACACTGCTCATCAGTTAATAACTTTGGTAATGTAGCAAAACCTTTTTGAGACAATTGTTTAGTAATCTGAGCCCAATTAGCTTGCGCAATTTTATCTTCTATATTTTCCATTTACTTATTGTTTGAAAGAATTGATTCTGGCAGCTTCCCAACCGATTATGGCTGTTTTGCGAGTTGTACCCCAAGCATAGCCGCCCAATGCTCCGGTCGATTGAATCATTCTGTGGCAGGGAATAAGAAAAGCTACGGGATTTTTGCCCGCTGCTGTACCTACTGCTCTCATAGCTTTAGGCTTATTCATTTTTTGGGCAATATCTCCATAGGTAGCAAGCTGCCCTACTGGTATGCGCAACAAAGCTTCCCAAACTTTAAGCTGAAAATCTGTACCTTTTAAATGAAGTTTGATCTGGTCGATTTTTGACCAATCGTGAGAGAAAATATAAAGTGCATTTTGCTGTATAAGATCAGCAATTTGTCTGTAATGCGCTTTAGGGAAATAACTATTTAAATCAGCAATTGCCTTTGTTTCATCATCTGCAAAAGCCAAATAGCAAATCCCTTTTGCAGTAGAAGCAACTAGTAAGTTACCAAATGGGCTTTCTGCAAAGCTGTAATTGATATATAAATTTTCGCCTCCATTTTTAAACTCACCGGGAGTCATACCTTCTATCTTGATAAAAAGATCGTGGAGACGGCCAGTACCCGACAAGCCAGTTTCAAAAGCAGCATCTGAGAGTGTAGTTTGTCGCTCTTTTAACAACTGCTTGGCGTATTCTACACTAATGTATTGCAAAAACTGCTTCGGACTCACCCCCGCCCACTCTGTAAACATCCGCTGAAAATGATAACTACTTAAATGTACTTGCTCAGCAATTTGCTCCAGATTGGGCTGGGATTTAAAATTCTGAATGATGTAATCGATTGCCTCAGCAATGCGATTGTAATTGATTTGATCTTGAGATTCCATCTTGTTATAAAATTTATATAACAAAGGTATCGGGCTTTATAAAGGCATAAAACCCGAAAATTGCTAAGATCAAAAATAACTAAATATTAACCGATTGGTTTCATGCGCTCAAAAGGCTTTTCTCTATCAAAAAGGTATCTATAAGTGCTGTGTACTTTACCAATCTCCCCTCCAACTTGTTTCACTACCAAAATCATTTTTCGGTTAAAATCTCCGATTCCATTAATCTCAAGGGTCGGATAACGACGATAATCTTTCTGCACCATTTGAGCTGTTGCCATAATTAGTGCACCATCAAGCCCTTTACCCTGATGTTCGGGAGCAACACCAAAAATTAAGCCTTGCATTTTTTTGTTGGTTCGTCTCCATTTATGCCAGAGAAATTTCAACTTTTCAATCGTTCCAAGTTTACCATTAAAGTATTTTATAATCTGGTTTACCTCTGGAATATTAATATAAAAAGCTACAGGTTCATCTTTGTAATAGGCCAGCCAGATAATTTTTTCATCTATAATCGGCTTCAATTGATTGATAATCATCTGGGCATCTTCTTTCGATATTTTAGCCACTCCTTCGTGGTTCGTCCATGCTTTGTTGTACACCGTCACGATATCTTTCATGTGCTGTTCAAAGCGTTTCTTATCAAGATGTTCGAAATGATAGTCTTTATCTTGGTTAAGTAAATCTGCTTTGTGCTTAATTCTCGGATGAAATGGATCGAAAGTATTTCTGATGAAAGTATAATGTTCAAAGTAAATTTGAAAACCATAATTTTCAATCAGTTCTTTGTAATAAGGCAAATTATAGTTACACTGATAAATGGGTTCCAGATCGTAACCTTTAGTGAGTAAACCCCACCATTTATCTCTGTCACCAAAATTTATGGGTCCATCCATCGCTTGCATGCCTCTCTCTTGCAACCAGTTTTTGCATGCATCTAACATAAGGTTAGCTGCATCCTGATTATCTATGCATTCAAAAAAGCCCATGCCACCCGTTGGCTGATCATTATCTTTATTTGCAGTTTTTGTATTAATAAAAGCTGCAATTCTGCCAATTACTTTTCCATTATCTTCCAGAATCCACCTAATGCACTCGCCATGCTCAAAGTTTTTATTCTTTTCCTGATCAAAAACACCTTCAACATCCTTATCAAGAGGTCTTATCCATGCATTTACATTTTTGTATAGCTGAATTGGAAGATTTAAAAATTTTTTATTTTGTTCTTTTGTCCTTACTTCTATTAATTTCATCACGTGTTAGTTAAGTTAATACCAAGTCTCTGAATTTCAGAGTATTGGATAGATAATGTCACATGATGGTTTATGCTTGTAATATTAGCAGGCTGCTCATGTGCTAGTTATTTTTTAAGATAAAGTGCATAAAAAAAGCCCATCTAAACTGAAAGGCTTGTCATACATATATTAAAGAACATAGTTGGTCTAAATTAATAAAGTATTGCATTCAATTCAATTTGTTTTGATCTTATGATTCAAACATTTTGCCCTTCCCTCAAAACACTTGAAATGCACCTTAAATCATTCGTAGTAAACAAAAAACAAATATTTTCCATCTTGAAAAAAATGTATTTTACTACATATTTTATTCTAATTCGGGCAAAGATAACTGGTAAAGCATATTAAAGAAAATTTTCTGAAGATATAAGCTTTCAAAACATAAATAGAAAAAAATAATACTACAATTAGGAATTTATTAAGAAAGCACTTTAATTTGTAATACTACATTTAGGAATTTATTATTATAGGTAATGAAATCACACCGACTCGGAGAATTTGAAGAAGTAGTTATGCTCACAGTTGGCATACTGTATAATGATGCTTATGGAGTTTCTATAAAAAAAGAAATAGAGAATAGACTTTCGCGAAAAGTGAGTGTAGGTGCATTGCAAACTGCCCTAAAAAGACTTGAAGACAAAGGTTATCTAAAATCTCACGATGGAGAAGGCACGCAAGAAAGAGCAGGTAGACCCAAAAGATATTTTGAGATTACAGCTCATGGTAAAGCAGCCTTAGAATATACCAGAAGCACCCGCAATACACTTTGGGATGCAATACCCAAAATGGCACTTGATGTAAAATTTAATGGATAATATGAATTCTGAAAACACACCTCCTCATTTTATAATGAGGTTTTTCAAATGGTTTTGCCATCCAGATATGCATCCTTACATAGAAGGTGACTTGCTGGAGTTATATGATGAAAGAATAGCGCTCTCTGGAAAAAAGAAAGCAGATCGCCAGTTTTTAATTGATGTTTTACTGCTTTTCAGACCAGATATTATTAAACCATTAGAAGGATTTAGAAGATTAAACAACTATGGTATGCTAAAAAATTATTTTAAAGTTAGTTTCAGAAATATTCTTAAATACAAGACTTTTTCATTTATCAATATAGCGGGTTTGGCAATTGCCATGTCGGTTTGTATGCTCATAATGTTAATGTTAGCAGACCAAAAAAGTTACGATAACTTTCATGAGAAAAAAGACAGGGTTTATAGGATATTAATGCACCCGCTGGAGCAATCGACATATGCTACCTCTCCTTACCCCACTTCTGTTACCCTTAAAAATGAATACCCAATAATAGAAGATGCTACCAGATTACGTAGAGGTTTTGGTGGCGATGCAAAATACAAAGACACTTATACCGAATTGCAGGGCTACTTTACCACATCGTCATTTTTTAACATCTTTAGTTATAAGTTGGAACAGGGTGATCCGAAAACAGCCCTTAGCCAACCTAACTCCATAGTCATCTCGAAGGATAAAGCCATTCAACTTTTCGGCTACGAAGATCCACTTGGCAAATCAATCGAATATTTTGACAGAGGATTAAACGAATTTACCAGCGAAGGTGAACAAGCTAAAAATTGGGGTTCATTTACCATTACTGGCGTATTCGTAGAAAAAGATTACAAATCTCATTTGGAGTTTGACGTAATTGTGTCTGAATCTTCTCTTGAGCTACTTTACAAAGAAGACAAAATTGCTGACCTCACAAATGACTGGTCAGATATGTATAGAACTTATAATTATGTACTGGTAAATAACAATGTAAACATTGATCAAATAAGTGCTGCTGCTCAGGAGCTAGCAAATACTGTTTTTACAGAAGATAATCATTTAAAAGATGCTCAGTTAATTGCTCAACCACTTAGTAAAATTCGTCCGGGACCGGCACTTGGCAATGCTCCTTCTACCGGATTACCTATGTTTATTTATTACATTTTAGGTGTGTTAGCTGCGGTTATAATGTTTTCAGCTTGTTTAAACTATACTAATTTATCTATCGCCAGAGCCATTACAAGAGCTAAAGAGATAGGTGTAAGAAAGGTAAATGGAGCTTCCAGAAGTAATCTAATTATGCAATTTTTAAGTGAATCTATTATTACAGCATTGATAGCTTTAGTTCTAGCAAATATCCTTTTACTATTTTTAAAATCGGCTTTTTTAAGCTTATGGGTAAACCAGTTTTTAAATTTTGATTTAGAAGGAGGCTATGCTGTATATTTTATTTTTATCGGTTTTGCCATTCTTATCGGGTTGATAGCAGGCTCTTTTCCAGCTTTTAAATTATCCACCTATAAACCTATAAAAGCTCTTAAAAATGTAAATGAAATCAGCAAAGACAGGTTTGGATTAAGCAAATTAGGCTTGAGAAAAGCCTTGGGTGTTTTTCAATTTGTTATCTCATTGTTATTTATAGTCACTTCCATTTTACTGTTTAACCAATTTAAATACTATATGCAGTTTGAGTATAAGTTTAACCCTCAAAATGTTGTAAACATCAACCTGCAAAGTAACGATTTTGATAAGGTAAAAACTGCAATGAGCAGTATTGAAGGGGTAAGTTTTATTTCTGCTTGTGCTTACTTACCAGTTTCTGGCAGAAACGACAATGTATCTCTCAATAAATTTGATGGGAAAGATGAAAATGCAATTTCAACAGTAAACCTTTCAACAGATGATAATTTTATTAAAACACTGGAAATAAATCTTTTAGCAGGAAAGAATCTACCTCCTGCTGGTTCTGGTGCAGAGAATTTCATTATAGTGAATGAATCTGTGGTGAAAAATTTTGGCTATAAAAATCCACATGAGATTATTGGTGAGCCATTCAGAATTGGAAATGATGAAGTGCAGGTTGTAGGTGTAATAGAAGATTTTCCATTCCATTTATTATTTACTGGAAGAAATGCCTCTCCGCTTTTACTCAGACATAATAAAGATGCGATTAACTATGCGAGTATAAAAATTACTTCCACGAACAGATCAGAAATTGTTGAACAACTTGAGCAAAAATGGAAAAGCATCGATCCTATACATCCAATTAAATATGAGTTTTATGACGATACTTTATCCAACAACAATCAAGGAATATTTGATATAGTATCCATTATAGGCTTTCTATCATTTTTGGCAATTACCATCGCTTGTCTTGGCTTGCTAGGTATGGCAATTTATACGACCGAAAGAAGAACAAAAGAAGTAGGTATTAGAAAGGTATTGGGAGCCAATGAATTGAACCTCACCTTGTTACTTTCAAAAGAATTCTTGATTATTTTGGGTATTGCTGTATTGATCTCTGCTCCATTGAGCTACTTCTTAAATAATCTTTGGTTGCAGTTTTTAGTTTACAAAGCTCCTTTTGGCTTCACTACCGTTTTAACAGGCGTATTGGTTTTACTGGTGTTAGGCTTGGTTACCATCGCACCACAAACCTTTAGAATTTCGAGGCAAAACCCCACAGATTCTTTAAGGTCTGAATGATAAAAAAAAGAGATGCTTGGCAAAGTACTAAGCATCTCATTTCTATTATTTTAAAATCTCTTGATTAAAGTAGCAGATTCTTTTTAGCTCGATTACTCTTTAACTCCAACTGAAATGCCGCAATTTCACTGTTTATTTCAAATAGATTTTTTGTCGCTTTTATTCGGGGATAATATTTATTTTTCTGAATAACAGCATCCAACTCAAAACACCAATAAATAGACATCAGTGGATTTATCCATAACTCACTGCTCTTGGTTCTTTCTGTTACCTGATGATTACCAAAATAGCCTTGAACAGCACTAGAGATTGAGTTGTTAACTATGCTTTCCATGCCTTTCATTCTCATATTGGCATATTCTACAGCCGCAATATAATGCTTGCCTTCTTCCATTTCTTTTGTAACCTGAAACATTCCGTTGTAGCCACCATCTCGCATAAGTTCAGCTACATTTTCTAAAAATCTGAAATGGGAAACACCATGAAAATGATCAATACCGAAGCCAACAGAAAGAAGATGTTTTTTCTTAATACTTGTTTTGTAAACTGCTGCCATCGAACAAATATCTTCTACTGGTGTGCCTAAACCATCTTCATCGCCAAACATTAAACTATCTGTTCCACCATCTACAAGCACTATTGTATCAATAGAATGCTTTTTAATAATATAATCATAAGCTTTTTTGAGTGGAAGTACACCTGTCTTAGCAAATGCATAAATACTAGTTTGTTCACCTCTAGTTAAAAGCCACTCACACAAATATTTTTCGGGGAAATAATTATTACTAGAAAGCACTTTACAAGAGGCTTCCACCTGATAACAAAATGGAAAAACTTCTGTAGCTGAAGTTTTTCTCAATTCGGTGAATGAAAAATTAGCCAAAGTCACATTTTTACCCATTTGCTTTAATGCAAAATAAACAGGTAATCCACTGTAAATATCAAAACCTCCACCAGCACCTGCCAACAGTATATTTTCGCTTTCTTTTATTGAATTAAAGAATTGTATCTCAGATAGTCTAGTCAATGTATTTAATTATTTTCCTGTATCAAATTAATAGCTGATTCTAGCACTTCGTCTCGGTGATCTCTGATACCCTGAATGGTTGGTTTAACTTCTATATCTGGCACAATACCTATTCGCTGAGTTTCTGTACCATCAGGATAATACACACCGATTCCACTTATGAGCGAATATACACTTCCCGGCAAATAAAGTGGAGAAACATTGCCATCGGCACCTGCTGTTTGCGAACCAATTACAGTGGCATTTGGAGCCACTCTATATGCCATAGTCGTGTATTCCGCTTGGCTCTGCGTGGTTTCATCAATTAAAATCACAATTTTACCTTTGTAATAATCTTTGTTTTTAATTCCTACTGAGATGTGTTTTTGTATTGAAAATAAACCTGGCTGCTCAATTGAACCATGAGTAAACTTTACAAACTCTGTTTTTTCTGGCATTAAATGTCTACCCAATGTAAAAACAATAAAATTAGATGGATAACATCTCAAATCAATTACAAGTCCCTTTGTGTCTTGTATCTCTTCCATAAAATCGGAAATATGTTTTGCATCTATATTGCCCGGATAGATGTAAGCGATGTCTGGCTCCAAATAACTAAAACAAGTATCTGGTTTTGCATCAGTCAATCTCAAGTCTAACTTTTCTGGTAGATAAGTTTTTAGAGTAGCACTTTTCGCATTTTGTCCGCTGGTATACTCTACTGCTATTGTTTCGGTATTTGATCTTAGCAAATCTCTAGAAATACCTCTGAGCTTGGTTACATAGTTAGATGCCGGATAATATTTTAATTTTTCTTTAACTAAATCATCTACAGGCTTGCCATCTACAGCTGTAATAATATCTCCTATTTTTAAACCTGTTTCTTTAGCCAATTCTTCATTATAAAAGCCTGTAACAACTGCTTTGTCTTCAATAAATCTAATGGAAATGGGTGTATATCTTTCGCCTTTAAAAGCTGTTAAAGTAGAATCTGCCCCCCAAATATTTGCATGTGTATCATGTATCTTGCCTATTAGCTCTAGCATGTTGAGTTTATAAGCTAATTCATTATCTGCTTCGATAAATTTAGGTACAGACTCTGCTAACACGGCCTTCCAATCTCCTTCGATTAAATGTTTGTAGGGGAAAAAATATTGAATCATATTCCAATATTTATATAAAGCTAATAGTCGAAAACCAGCATCTGGTGACGGCATATCTTTATATCGATTCTCGTTGAGGAAAACAGGATTTTGAACACCTTTTGCCAATTCTATATAATAATGTTCGCCAGTTCTTTTTGCAGTTTTTACTTTTTGCAATGCAACCACCAAGTCACTTGAAAAGCCTGAATTTTCAATCCAGTCTAGGTCTGGGTAAATTTTCACTTCATCATTATACTCAGGCTCTTTTCCTTCTTTTAATTCGCCTAAGTTATTAATCCAACTCTGTAACCTTGCGTCCCACTCTTCTCCTTTTAAATCTGCTAATTCGGGCAAAATTCTAAATAATTCGTAGTCCCAGTTATATTCACCCGCAGCTACTGCCGGATGATAGTATTTGAGAAAGCCCCAAATTAAACCCAAGTTGTACAGCCTTGTTTCTTCCTGATCTTTTAAATTGTTTAAAGTGATATTAGAACCCTTATCAAACTCAAGATCTTTGTCTGCTTTAAGCAATTCTGGTTCGACAATTTTTGCCATCTAACAACACCTCAAAATTATCTACCCATAGTTTTCCTTTTCCCGAAAGTATGGCACCGATAAAGATATTTTGGGCATGATCAGGATAAGAAACCTTTACTGCATATTGATTCCAGTCGGAGGTTCCCTTTATCCCTCGTTTTTGCATATTATCAAAGCTCAAAACACCTGATTTACCATCTACCCTAATCATCAAACCAATTGGATCGGTAACATCTTCTAGTTTCATATAAGCTTTTACTTCAATTTTATTTGCTTTGTACTGGGCAGGTATTCTATATGCTACACAACCGAAAGTTGTCGCAGAACTTCCTTCTTTTGGCTGAATTAACACCGCCATCTTACCACTATGAATAGTTGTTGAATCGGGAATTAATTCAAATTGTTCATCTCCCCATCTAAACCAGCCAGTAGGCAATTCTTCTCCCGAGACAAGTTTTTCAAAATCAAGATTAAATTCGGTAGGCGTGGTAGTATCTTGGCTAAACAGGAGACTATTTAGAAAGAGTAAAGCAGCAGTTAAAAAAATCTTTTCCATGAACGTAGGGTTTGTATCAATTTTATAGCATTAACAAATTAATATTTCGAGAGATTAAATCAAAATATTAATTTGTTGCTACAATCCACCTAAAGCCCTTTATATCATTCAGATATTAAGCAGTTATTAAAATTATATTTTATAATACTTGCTGCTTTTCTGTAATTTGCTCGGTTATTCCATCCCAAAGGTTTATTCTTTGCTGCAAGGCTTCTTTTGCTATCTCTAAACTTTCTTGCCATTTAGATTTGTCATCTCCGCAAAGCTCTGCAATCATTTTAAGAGATAAAGGGCCGTGCTCGTCTCCATCTAGCTCGATATGTCTGTTTAGGTAATAGATAAGTTTGTTATAAGATTTATCACCTTTCTTTTCTTCATTTTTGATAATCTCAATAAACATATCTGGAATAAGATCTTCTCTACCAAAAGTAAATGCTGATGCGATGAGGTGAGGCTTACCAGTTGCAATTACTTCAAAAGTAAAATTGATAAAGGCTTTCACAGAATTATTTAATGCTAGTTTGTTGGCGGCATCACTAACAGCAACTTGGTCTTTTATAAGATTGATAAAACTATCAACTTCATTAGTATCAGCATTAATTTGTTTCATTGCATCCAAATACATCTCAAAATGGCTTTTGGGCTCTCCTAATTCATTTACATCTGACTCTTCACCCAATACAATCTCGTTTATAAACCTGGCCGTTTCTGGATTGGCAGCTGGTACCCATGGCACTTGCAAACAAGTAAGCTGGCTTTGTAATGCTTTTAGCAACGACATAAAATCCCACACAGCATATACATGGCTCTCCATAAATATTCTGATATCTGCCAGTGTTTCTAATTGCTGGTACAATGCATGATTTTTTAACTGCTCCTTTAAAGGGTAAATGCGTTGTTCAATATTTTCTATTTCTGTAGTCATTATAATCGCTTATCGATATTTAAATTACATTTTATGAAACTAGACATTACTGGTTAAAAAGCAATTCCAGTTTGTTGGGTAAATTTACAAATGATAAAATTTTAAAAAGAAAAATTTACAAGCATGAAAAAGATAGTACATGTTAAACTGCATTTCCTTATACCAAAAAGTTGAGTATTATAATAAATCTTGCATTAATAAAATGCACATATTTAGGTATTATAATATTTCATTTTTGCGTTTGGGGGCACATGCAATAAATTGTGTACAATGTTAAAAAAATCACAATATTTTATTCTTAATTCTGCACTAATATTAAAATAATTACAATTACATAAATTTATAACTTATTAAAAAACAGCTACTTATGAGTTAAATATTTAAGTTAATAACGGAATAAGAATAAAAAAAGGTCGACTCCAATGGAACCGACCTTTCATGACTTTAACGCTAATTACTATATAATAAAATACCAAATTTTAACTACTAACTTTTGGTATTATTATGTAAATATAAGGACTAATTGAAATAAATATCTTTTTTTACTCAATTTTATGCACTTTAATTTCAATATTTTAATTATTCCAATATTATATATAATTAAACTGTTGAAGATTATATCGCCTATGATTTATTCATGTAAAATTGAAAACAAGTTCAATAAACAAATTATTTAATTACTCAAATAAACTTCCTAACAACGCACATACTTACACGTATAAAATGTGTGTTTTTAACACATAATTAGTAATGCAAAAAGACAAAAGAGTCCTCTTACTAGAAATTAAACAATAAGAGAAAAACCTATTTTTCTAGATTTTTGATGGATTTTTTTAGCAGATTCCCAAAGTTATCAATCTCCTCTTCTGTAAAACCTTGTGTAATTTTATCATGTATGCGCTCTACACATTCCACTGCTTGAGATTCTAATTCCCGACCGGACTCTGTTAAGTAAATCAGATTTACCCTTCTGTCCCTTTTGTCTTCTATACGTTTAATTACTCCGTTTTTTTCAAGAACATCAACCATGCGAGTAATACTGCCTCTATTACGATCGGTTAAATCTGCAACTTTTTGCTGGGTGAGACCATCTTCTTTCCAAAGATGAGTTAATAAGCGAAATTGATCTCCTGTTATGCATAAATTAGATTGCTTTAATTCTCTATTCAGCTCCTGATAAGCTAAATACTTTAATCTTGAAATAAACCTCCCTAGTGTGTTTTCGAATTCCATATTTATCCCCGTAAGAACTTCAGTATAATAGAAATAGCTAATTTGTAAGTGCTAAATTTTAGAAATGCTAGTTGTATCCAATCATACTTAAGCGCAAAACTTGTGTATGTAGAATTCCAATTTAGTAATAGTTAGATTAATTCTTCAATTATCGGAAATTATTATGTCATTGAAAACATTGTTATGAGATATCATTGAAAAATTGAGCTTTACCAACTAATAATCGGCCATTTTTCTCCATCCCACGCCATTTCCCGGATGATTAATTTGGGTTTTCCATCATCATTCGCATCATAGGCATGACTAACAAAATAGTCTTTCCCATCAAATGTATATGCTGAGTTATGCCCCACTCCATTCCAATCTTTATTCCCTTCTATTAGTAAAGAACCTCCTCCTTCATCCATTTTTATACCTTCTTTATCTAAAAATGGACCTTTTATAGACTTCGATCTTCCAACTACAACTTTATAAGTACTTTCTACTCCTTTACAACAATAATCAAATGAGACAAATAGATAATAATAGCCATTTTTCTTAAAAATAAATGGAGCCTCCACTGCTGCTTCACCCGGATTGTAATCGTCTTGTTTAAAACTTCTATCTCTTTTTGAGATAGTATACCATTCTTCTGGCTGTGCTACTTCTGTTAAGGAAGCATCCATTTTAACGAGCTTCATCCCACTCCAAAAAGAGCCAAATGTTAGCCAAGGTTGTTGGTTCTCATCGTAAGACAAATTGGGGTCAATGGCATTCCATAAATCTCTGCCAGGTACAGATTGAATTACTTTGCCATGATCTATCCATTTAAAGTTAGAGTCTGTTGGATCAAGTGTTTTGTTTGTTGCAACACCTATACAAGAAGTGTTTTTGCCAAAAGCAGAAACTGAATAATATAGGTAATACAGACCATTATGGAAAGATATATCCGGTGCCCAAATGTGACCTTTGAATGTTGGAACAGCTTCTACAGCCCAAAGTGGTGGTGTATCGAATACTGGCTTTTCTTTTTTCCAGTCTTTTAAATCTTTAGAAGAAAACACAGAGATACCCCTGCCTGTACAAAACAGGAAGTAAGTATCCCCTTGTTTAATCATCATCGGATCATGAACAATTACATCTGTGAAATTCTGTGCAGATACTTTATTAAAAACAATCAACATAAATCCACACAACGCAATTATTATCCTTAGTCTACTTTTCATAACCCAGCTACTAACTATTATATACTACTCTGTTTATTTCAATTCAAGAACAACTACTGAGAATGGTGGTAAACTCGTAGTTATTTGGTCTTTTTTCTTTTTAAATTCTTTGTATTCTGATGGTGTTACACTTTCTGGATTATCAAAAGTGTTGTGGTCTTGAAGCTTCTCTGATTTTAATATTTCACCAGTGATTGATTTAAACTCAACACCACTTAAACTCAATGTTAAGTCATGTGCATTATTTGGATCAATGTTTACAAGTGAAATATGTACAGCCCCATCTTTCGCTTTAGATGCAGAAACTGATAATGCAGGTAGTTTCTCAGCTTCAAACTCATAATCTACATTTTTAAAATCTACAGGCAACATTAAAGCATCTTGGTGTACCTTGTACATTCTCATTACATGGTAAGTTGGTGTTAGCAACATTTTCTCGTCATCTGTAAGAATTACAGCTTGCAACACATTGATAGTTTGTGCCAAATTCGCCATTCTCACACGCTCACAATGGTTATTAAAAATGTTAAGCGTAGCTCCGGCAATCATCGCATCTCTCATGGTATTTTGCTGATAAAGAAAACCTGGATTAGTTCCTTCTTCTACATTGTACCATCCACCCCACTCATCAACTATTAGAGCAATTCTTTTTGCTTCATCATACTTATCCATAATGGCTGAGTGCTTCTCTACCAGCTCATTCATTTTTAATGCGGTTTGCATGGTAGAAAAATACTGTGCTTCAGTAAAGTCTGACGCTGCTCCTTTATCATTCCATTCTACAAAAGAATATGAGTGCAAAGCAACTCCTTCTAGCAAGTGATGCGGCACTTCTTTCATTAAAGTTTCTGTCCAGTGGTAATCTGCTACGTTGGCGCCAGAAGCAATTCTAAACAAACCATCACCGTTTGTCCAGTCAGTCATAAAAGTACTATACTGGGTATATAGGTTAGCATAATATTCTGGTTTCATGTTTCCACCGCAACCCCACATTTCGTTACCAACTCCCCAATATTTTACAGCCCAAGGTTCTTCTCTTCCATTCTCTTTTCTTAAAGCAGCCATTGGGCTACCTTCTTTGTGATTTACATAATATACCCAATCGATTAATTCTTGCACTGTACCACTACCCACATTTGCAGCCAAATAAGGTTCAGTGTCTAGCATTTCACAAAGATTTAAAAAATCGTGCGTTCCAAAGCTGTTATCTTCTACTACTCCACCCCACCAACGGTTTACAAATGATGGTCTTTCTGCTTTTGGACCGATGCCGTCTTTCCAGTGGTAAGTATCTGCAAAACAACCTCCCGGCCATCTTAAGTTAGGAATGTTTAAATCTTTTAATGCGGCTACAACATCGCTTCTAATACCATCGGTATTTTCTATTTTACTGTTGTCTTCTCCTACATAAAAACCACCATAAATACAGCGACCTAAATGCTCGGCGAAGTGGCCGTATATATGTCTGCTAATGGTATGTTCGGCTTTTGTTGCATCAATTTTTACCTCGACAGCTTCATCTTGCGCAAACAAAAATGGCGCTGAAAGAAACATGAAGAATGCTAGTAGCAATGATTTGTTGGTATTCATAATTTAGAATGTAAATGTTTTATTGTTGAACAACTTTTATGACTGATAAAGAATAAGGAGGCAGCTCCAACTCAATGTTTCTTCCTTTGAGAGAAACTGTTTTTTCTTCGGGTGATATTGAAGCAGGATCTTCTATTGAGTTTACTCCATTAAGGTCTTTACTATTTAATACAATTAGAGCAGCCTCTTTTTTTGGTCTCTTTGCACCTTTAAGACTGATTTTTACAGACTTACTTTCTTCTGAAGAGTTTACCACCTTCACGATAATTTCTTTTGTATCTTCATCCAATACAGAAGATGCATAGATGCTATTTTGCCCAGTAAGCGGTTTGTCGTCAGATTCTACAGAGATCAGTTTTGTACCACTATTGTTAGAAAATAGTTTTTGCACATAGTAGTTTGGTGTTCCGTATGAGGTTAAGTTATTAAACCAGATTAAGTCTGGTGTCCACTGCCAGCCCTCTACATGAGCAAATAATGGCGCGTAAGAAGTAAGGTAAACCACATCTGCATTTCTTTCTAAACCTGTAAGATAAGCCGCTTCAGACATAGCACATTGCCAGTTATTTTTATTATCAGGACTGGCAATGGCTACACTCTGAGCAGCATATTCACCCGCAAATATTTTATAACTGTTTCTATCATAACTATCGTAGCGATCTGCATTTTCTAAAAACCACTCAGGACTACGGTAATAATGTTCGTCTACAATCTCTGCATTCAGTTTTCTTAATTCAATTTCAGCATAATCAAATTGTTCACCATCTGGGAATGGGCCAGTACCTGATACTACAATCATTTCTGGATATTGCCCTTTTATGGCTTCTATAAATACTTTTAATCTATCGAAATAATCTGGCCCCCACTGCTCGTTACCTACACCAATGTATTTTAAATTGAATGGTTCAGGATGCCCCATATCTGCACGAAGTTTTCCCCATTTTGTACTTGTAGCTCCATTAGCAAATTCAATCAAATCTAAAGCATCTTGCACATAAGGGTCTAGCTCAGCCATAGGTACCAACTCACCTGTATTAAACTGACAAGCCATGCCACAACTTAAAATTGGAAGCGCTTCTGCTCCTAAATCTTCTGATAACTGGAAGTACTCAAAAAATCCTAAGCCAAATGTCTGAAAATAATCTGGAGTTGGTCTGTGAGCAAATTCAGTATTCCAACGGTTTACAATCATCTCACGGTCTTCGATGTTACCCACTGTTTTTTTCCACTGATAGCGTTGGTTCAAAGTTCTTCCTTCTACTATACATCCACCAGGAAATCTTAAAAAGCCGGGTTGTAGGTCGGCAAGCAATTGTACTAAATCTTTACGCATTCCTTTTGGTCTGCCTTTCCATGTATCTTCTGGGAAAAGGGAAATCATATCAACATCAATCACACCTGTTCCTTCAAAAGTAATTTCAAGTTGAGCTTTTTCAACTGTTTCTGTAGCTGCCCAACTAGCACTGTATGCTTTCCAATCTTTAGATGAAACTGCTACACTAGCTTTACCAACTCCTTTTCCATTTTTATCTATAAATTGAAAGTTGATTTTTGAGATGTTGCCAGACATATTTCTGGCTTCAAAGGTAAGGTTATACTTAGCATCTTTTTTAATTCCCATGCTGCGGAAACCTTCATTAATAATTTTGTATCCAGTGCTGTTTTTAACTTCTATTCTTGCAAAGTGAGGGTTGGTTCCTTCCGATTCTTTAACCACTTTGGCAATACCAGATTTTTCGTTTAAAGAATGGGTATCACTATTTGGTTCATTCCACCCCATAAGTGGATTATCAAACTCGAATGATCTGTTTTTTACCATCTCTGCATAGATACCACCATCGGCAGCAAAGTTGATATCTTCGAAAAAAATACCCCACATAGTTGGTTGAATATCTGCCACATGTTTACTCGCATCTACTTCTAATACGATGGGTGCTTGAGCAAATGTAAATGTGGGGAACAGCAATCCCGCACATAAAATCAGCTCAAATAGTTTATTGATTCTCATAAGTCTAGTTTTAATTATATTTAGCTAAATTTAATTACTTTTTTTCTTTCCCCATATAGCTGTGCCTTCATTATTTAATCCACTAAAAATCAAGGTTTTCTCTATTTTATTTTCCCAGTCTCTACCTGGCTCTACATAGACTTTAGCGGTGCTTGCATTAGCCCAATTTAACTCTAACCAAGGTGCACTATAGCTCCAAGTACTAGACTCTTCGCTATTAATTGTACCTGCTGCATCCAAGGTTAAATCTACAGCCACTTGAAAATCTGCTGAGAGTTGTTCTTCTGCATAACCGGGCACTACTTTATAGCCTAAATCGATTTGCTCCCAATGGCCAACTAAATCAGATTCTACAATTTCTGTTTGTTCTAGCGCAGCATATCTTTCTGGTGAAACTATCGGCCAGCCATCTTCTGTCCAAAATATTTTTCTAACATGCAACACCATATAATAAGAGTCTACCCCCGGCCTACCTTGGTGTGCCATAAAATATTGGTCACCTTCTTTAAAGACTGCACAATGAGAAACACCTTGCCAACCTCCATGTCCTTCAAATTGATAGGGAGCTAAAATCATTGGGATGTTATCTTCTTCGCCGTTGAGGTCATTGCCATTAAAATCGTAGAAAGGACCTTCTGGAGAATCGGCCCGGCCCACTCTTACATTGTATTTTGTTTGAAGCCAATCGTAAGCAATAAACATATAATACTTGTCTAACTCTTCATTGTAGATAATCTCAGGGCCTTCTATGTTGCCGTTAATCGAGTTTCCGGTAAAGCCACGTTGGGCAATACGCTTGCCTTTATCATTCCCTTTGAGTGCTAAACCTGTATCCGGATCGAGTTGTAAGTAGTAAATACCATCCCAAGCTGAGCCATAGTAAAACCAATGATCACCAGATTTATCGATAACAATTGTGGGGTCAATTGCATTGGTTTGAATGGAATTGTCATTAACTGAAGTAACTACCAAACCTTGTTCTGTCCATGGGCCAACAGGAGTTGGTGCAGTTGCCAGACCAATTACACTTAGTCGAGGAGCTGATGAAGAAAGTGAGTAATATAGCCTGAATTCATCACCATACTTATATATATATGGTGCCCAAAGTGCATCAAATGGTTCTACACCTTTTGATTTAATAAAATCGGCACCTTGTTGGGGCAATCCATTAAATACTCTGCCCACATATTGCCACTCTACTAAATCTTTAGATTTTCTTATTTGGATACCCGCTGGCACTTCTGTTCCATACCCTACATCGGTATTGTAACAGTAGTAATAATCGCCATCTTTAATTATGCTCGGATCGTGCACATTGTAAGGTCCCCATTTGCGTGCATTTTCGTAGGCAGCAATTTCTCCATATGTATCTTCGATAGAGTTGATATCAAAATTACTTACCGGATTTTCTACAGTAGTGCTGTCTCCTTCCACTTCCGGTGTTACATTATTATCTTCTGAACAAGAAGCCAGTTGAATTATCAATGTAAGTAACCCCAATATTTTTAGTAATCTGCTAATACTATTCATTCCCATATACTCCTTGCCTGCGGTTTAGTTTACATTCTACTTAAGAAAAAAATTAGCTGTAGATGTTTAAACTTATGTTTTGTTAATTAATCTCCTCTGCATGTTTGCTATACAGAGGAGATTTTAATTTATTAATATCCTTGATTTTGAATCAACTCAGGATTGATGTCTATTTCTGATTGAGGGATAGAGAAATATTCTCTTCCTGCTACATAACCTTCAAATTCTGAGTCGTGAGATTTGAGTTCTTCAAGCTTTGAAGCATCGCTTAACCAGCCCCAACGTCTTATATCATCAAACCTGTGACCTTCTAAAGCAAACTCCAAAGCGCGCTCGTGAGCTAGTTGTTCGCGAAATCCTTCCTGACTCAAACCCGCAAATTCAGCTTCTCTGTCAGGAAGGTTTGCTCTGTCACGAACCATTTGCATATATTCAGCAGCCACATTTGTGTTTCCTAATTCATTCTGAGCTTCGGCATACATAAGCAATACATCAGAGTATCTCATTAAGCGCTCATTTACACCCGATCTCCAATCTTTCTCGTCTACTCTGCCCGATTCAGAATTACCATATTTTTTCACTCCTAGTTTATCCAAGTCTGTTGCATAGACTTCTTCGAAGCTTTGCCCGTACAAAGTTGCACCCGGATAGTTGTAGAAAATAGTTGCTTTCAATCTTGGGTCATCTTCACCTTCGATGGTTTTTTCTGCTAAAAACTCATCTACAATCCAACGAGTTGGTGCTACATCGTTCCAACCAAATGGAGCTGGAGCATAAGTAATGGCTCTTGCTGTAGTAAGCGACCAGTCGGCACCCGGAGCACCTACCCAACCTAATACTACACCACCCACGTTTCTGTCAAATTGAAGCTCAAAGATCGACTCTTCATTATTTTCGAAGGCTTCTGTAAAATTGTCTTCGTAGTTATCCATCAAACTATATCCTAAATTCATTACTTCGGTAAATGCAGTAGCAGCTTCTGACCAGTTTTGCATAAACAAATGAGCTTTGCCAAGATAAGCATAAGCAGCACCTTTTGTCGCTCTACCTAAATCAGTAGATCCATAAGAATCTGGTAAGTTAGTAGCAGCAGCTTGGAAGTCTGAAACAATTAATGCCCAAACCGCATCAGGATCAGCCTGAGTTTGGTAATAGTCATCTGTAGTTTCAAAATCACCTTCTATTAATGGAATATTATTGAAGAAGGTTACTAAATAGAAATAAGACAAACCTCTTAAAAACTGTGCTTCTCCTCTTAATCTGTTCTTATAACTTTCATCTTCGAAGGTTACATCATCAATATGTGCAAGTACTTGGTTTGCTCTAAATGTTACGCCATAAAAAGCAATCCAAAGCCATTGCTGCATAATTGTCGTATTTGCAAGTTTAAATTGACCCGTGTTGGCTAATACATCCCAAGGGCTTGGGCTTTCTGTATCGTCGCCACGTAGATCAAGCGCAATAGGTGCAAATCTAAAAAATGTACCATCGTAGTAGGCTAATGACTGATATGTAGCATTTACCCCTTTTTGTATATCGCTTTCGGTTTGCCAGAATGAGGTAACCGTTTGTTGATTTGGATTTGAAAGCTCAAGCCAATCTTCGTTACAACCGAAAATTCCTAGACTAAATGTCGCTAAAAAGACTATATATTTAATGTTTTTCATTTTCTTTTCATTTAAGTTAAGTAATACACTAGAATCCTACTTTTACGCCCAATAAGAAAGTTCTTGGGTTTGGTAAACCTCCTGAATAAGCAGTAAATGACCTGTTTGCTTCAGCAGCTTTATCTGTTCCTCTACTGAATAAGCCATCGTTACCAAAGTCTGGATCAAAGCCAGTGTACTTAGTAAATGTGTATACATTTTGTCCTGATAGATATACCCTTAATCTAGAAATATGCAGCTTACTTGTTAATGCTGCTGGCACATTGTAGCCTAATTCTACATTAGTGATTTTAAGATATTTACCATCTTCAAGCCATCTTTGAGAATCTCTATTGTTGTTGTTAGGGTCATACATGATTACCCTTGGCACATCTGTATTTGTGTTTTCGGGAGTCCAACGGTTCAGCATATTTTTAGAATAGTTATCCCAACCAGAACCATTTTCAATCGCTCTTCTAATACCATTATTAATTTTGTTACCAGAAGAACCATTAGCTGCAACAGTTAAATCGAAGTTTTTGTAAGAAGCGTTAAAGTTTAATCCGTAGTAAAGATTAGGAATTGCACTACCTAAATAAGCTCTGTCATCGTCGTTGATGTAACCATCGCCATTTAAATCTGAATATTTTACATCACCTGGGCTAGTATCTACTTCTTGGTAGCGACCAATTGGTGAAGCTTCGTTTAATTCATCAATTTCTGTCTGAGACTGGAACAAACCTTCGTCTACCCAACCGTAAAACTCTCCCACTTCGCTACCTACAGCTGTTCTACTCATAATTCCATAAATCGGATTGTCTCCATAGCCTAGTGCAAGCACCTCGTTTTTAAGAGTGGAGATGTTTGCGTTAATACCGTAATTAAAATCTCCTTCTGCTTTTCTATATCCTAAAGTAAATTCAAAACCACTGTTTCTAACAGATGCACCGTTGATTGTTGGTGCTTCCCAATCGTATGCACCAGTACTTCCTGGAATAGGCACACCAACTAACATATCTTCTGAAAGGTTGTTGTAATACTCCGCAGTAAAGGTGATTTTATCATCAAAGAATGCCATATCAACTGCTATGTTTTTAGAAACCTTAGATTCCCATTTCATATCTGGCGATACAAAAGCATACTGTGAAGCTCCGGTTGCCAACTGGCCATTTAATACATAGTGTGCATAAGGTGTAATTGTGGCTGCATAGCGATAATCACCAATTTCTTGGTTACCTAATACACCATAACTCGCTCTAATTTTTAATTGGTTGATTGCTCGAACACCCATCATAAAGGCTTCGTTGTGAATATTCCAACCTACCGAAACTGCTGGGAAAGTACCAAATCTGTTTATCTCAGCAAATCTTGAAGAACCATCTCTACGAATAGTAGCATTTAATAAATACCTGTCTTTGTAATTGTAAGTTACTCTACCAAATAAAGACATTAATCTACTTTGGTATTCGTCGCTCGTAATGGTTTGCCCTGAAGTACCTTGGCTTAATACTTTAAAGTATGGTTCGGTGAATCCTTCTGCATGGCCATAAGTTCTTTTAATCGAACTTTCTAGCATGGTAGTTCCCACCATAGCAGTAAATGAGTGATCGCCAAGCGATTTATTCCACGTTAAAGTTTGCTCAATGGTTCCTGTAGAACCGAAACCTCTCCAATCGTTCATTTTGGCAATGTTGTTCACATAGAACCAGCCTAAATCGTGAATTGGTTGGAAATAGAAATCTCTCCAATCTGTTCTTTCAAAACTTAAACTTAGTTTATATTTCAATTCGTCCAGAATCGCATATTCTCCATACACATTACCAATAAAGCGATATCTATCTGTGGTACTTTCAATCATGTTATTCATACCCGCCACATTGGCTGTATATGAACCATGAATTACTTGGTCTGCACTTGCATATCCATCAACCGTACTTTCGTCATTCACTGGTAAAGTTGGAATAGCATTTACCATGTAAACCAAGTTATTTCCGGTATGTAAGAAAGTCATAAAAGTTTGGTCGGCTACTGTATAGTGCACAGACTGTCCTACTTTTAGTTTTCCTATTTGATGATCAGAGTTAACACCAATTCCGTAACGGGTATATTTAGGGCCTCTACCCACTACTGTTCCACTTTGGTCGAAGTAATTAAGCGAGATATTGAAAGTTGATGTCTCATTACCTCCGGTTAAGTTTAGGTTGTGCTCTTGTATTTTACCAGTTTTAAAAACTTCTTCTTGCCAGTCTGTATCTACATTGTCTACAAAAAGAGAAGAACTTGGATCGTTAGCTGGCTTAAGTGCTTCACCTGCATTTACAGAAGCTTCATTTACTAATAATTGATATTCTTCGCGGTTCGCTACATCATATCTGTTTGGTACATTTTGCACACCGTAGTAAGCAGAGTAATTTAATTTAAGTGGGCCTTTAGCACCTCTTTTTGTAGTGATAATTACTACACCATTTGCCGCTCTTGAACCATAAATTGCAGCAGCAGCTCCATCTTTCAATACTTGCATAGACTCAATGTCTGACATCGGCAAGTCGTTAATCGGTGTAACAATACCATCTACAATATATAAAGGTGTGTTGTTGTTGAATGAGCCAATACCTCTAATTTTAACTACAGGAACCGCACCTGGCTCTCCACCACTTTGCACAGTAACACCAGCAATTCTACCTTGTAGTGCTTTTGTAATATCGTTTACAGCCATTTTCTGAATCTCGTCAGTTTCTACCACTGCTACTGAACCAGTTAAATCGCTCTTGCGCTGTGTACCATAACCTACTACTATTACCTCTTCTAATTGTTCGTAGTCAGTTTCTAGTTTTACATCTACTATACTTCTGTTACCTACCTCTACTTCTTGAGTAATAAAACCAATATAACTAAATTGTAAAATGGCATCGCTCGGTGCACTCATGGAGAAATTTCCATCAAAATCTGTTGTAGTACCTATTGATGTTCCTTTTATTAGAATACTCACACCAGGTAGTGGTTCATCATCTTCTAAAGAAGTAACCGTACCACTAACTTTTACTTGTTTTGCATAAGATGCTGTAAAAACCTCTTCGACCTTTGTACTTTTACTTTTCTTCTTCTTCACATGAATATTGCCATCTATACGCTTAAACATGAGGTGGTTTTTAGAAGACAATGTTGATAGGATGTTTCCTAATGACTGATTTTTGGCTACAATATTTATTTTATCTTTTTCACCTACTACATCATGATTATAGGTAAAGTAGAAACCTGTTTTGTTTTGAATGTCTTTAAGCACTCTATTTAATGATGCATCTCTATAATCTACATCAATATAAATATCGTACACACTCTGTTTCTGTCCATTGCTGTTTTCTGCCAGAAGCACTCCTACAAGAAGTACCTGGAAAAACGTGCCATATAAGATAAATTTCGACATAATCCAGACTTGTCTTAGTATTTTCAATTTCATATCTTTAAATGTTTTGATGAATAAATAATAGACGTCAAGGCAAACCATCCTCAGGCCTGTTAGCGCTACCAACGATTAGACAGGTCTTTGGATTTTTCCCTTATATTTTTGGTAGTAATCCGGAATTCTATAAAAAAATTAGCTTGAGTTAAATTGCTTCATAGGCGATTTTCAATTTGAAATAAATACCTTTTTATCTTTAATTTTATAGTTAAATTCTGATGTGTAACTGATGCCCTCCAATACATTTTGTAAGCTCTGGTTAGCATAGCGTCCCGAATAGGCTCCCGGTTCTTTAAAGT
The DNA here is from genome assembly GCF_026250525.1 of Chondrinema litorale. Taxonomy (GTDB): domain Bacteria; phylum Bacteroidota; class Bacteroidia; order Cytophagales; family Flammeovirgaceae; genus Chondrinema; species Chondrinema litorale. Next base: position 159,373 of record NZ_CP111054.1, on the reverse strand, counting down.
CTTCTGCCAATTCTATATCCACTCCGTACCATGTTTCAAGTCTTTCGCAAATCTCTTTAAAACTTGCTTTGTTAAATTGAAGTAAACCCTCTTTCCAACCAACTACTGCATCAATATCTTCTACTGTGTGTTTCTCTATATTTTTAATTTTAGAGTCGTAAGTTACAGCCTCCATCGGAGTCAACTTTATGTGGTTTCCGCCTTTATCACTTACCTCAACAATGCCAGTTACCACTGCCACTTGTACTTTGTTATAGGCAGAATCAGACTTAATGTTAAAGCTGGTACCTAAAACTTTGGTTTCTATTTCGCCAGTTTCTATAATAAATGGCCTTTCAGGATTTTTAGCTACATCAAAAAATGCTTCACCTTTTAAAATTACTTTTCTGTATTTTGCACCAAATTGCTTAGGATAAAACAGTGAACTACCTGCATTTAACTTTACCACTGTGCCATCCATTAACCTAATGGTCGTTTTCTTTCCCGCAGGGCTTATAGCAGAAAGCCAAACCTCTTCTGTTTCGTCACTTAATGCATGTATGCCTTGCTCGTTAAACTGATATGCACCAAACCCAGCTACCAACAATACTAAAATTACTGCTGCTATTTTGGCAAATCCACTCCACCAGTTATTAGTGTTTACCCCCAATTGAGATGGCTGTGTACTATTGCCTTTTACAATTTGCTCGTACATTTCCAGTATCTCGGTAGAGTCTAATTCGTCTTGTTTTTTATAATGAGTAGAGAGGATAATATTTTTGGCTTCCATTAATGCAGGAACTTTATGAGGGTGTACTTTCGTCCATTCCTCCCAAAACTGGTTGGTCTCCTCAGTAGCCGTCTTTACCCACTTTACAAAAAACTCATCCTCTAAAAAGTCTTCTGTAGTGAAATCTTTATATTTTGGCTGTTTGTTCTTCATACATATATATTTTCCAAAAATACTAACCCCGTAAGTCCATCAAATCCTCTCTTTATATACATGAGCACTTAGTTTCTCAAAGTGTCCCTCTTTTTTCAATTTTTTTTGATTTTTTTTTATCTAAGAGAATTATCGGCCTCTACAGGGCTATACAAATGTTTTCAGGATAGATTCTTTTTAAAATACTAAAAGCAAAACCAGTAGTAAAACAACAATTGATGTTAAAACTATGGCTGGATTCAACTTTTCTTTAACCTTGCCAATAGCTTTATAAATAAGCTTTCTGGCTGAATGTACTTTTTTCAAATCCATTACGTGGGCAATTTCTTCGTAACTCAAGCCCTCATAAAAATGATAAAGAAAAGCTTCTCGCTGGCGGTTGGGCAGCTCGTTTACTACTTTTTCGATTTTGGATTTTTTGTCTTTTAATGCCTCCTCATTAATAAGCGTGCGCTCATGAGAGAAAGAAACCATAAAACCCTCATTCTCCCATTTATTATTATAAGAAAGGTATCTGTTTTCTCGCTTCGCCATTCTTATCACCCTCCTGTACATCGATTTAAACAGATAAGATTTTATAGATAGGATTTCTGTATTCTTTTTGGATGGTTTTTTTAGATCGATAAATAAGTTCTGAATACAGTCTTTAACCAGTTCTCGATCGTTTACAATTTGGCAACCAAAAGTAAAAAGCGTTTGTACATAAGTTTTGTAGATATGGGCAAATGCGCCCTGATCTCCCTCCTTAAATGCTTTCCAAAGTGCTTTGTCTTCTAGTAAGTCATATTTCTGTTGTGATGTTTTTGGTATGTGGTTTTCTTTCACAGGATGCCCCCCATCACTATCAGTAACTTTATCAGAGTAATAGCCTCTTGCGATCATTTTCATAATTGTGGATGTTAGTATATATAAATTTACCAATTTCAATGATAATAGAAAATACTTTGCTAGTCGGTCTTTTGCTAGAAAATTATAATTTAATATCTCTATACAAAATGGTTTAACCAGTACCAAAAGACGTTGAAAGACTAATCTTATGGTCCGGTTAAATCATTTAATCATTTGCAAAAAAACATTGACATCACAGGTAATTTTTTCTGAACAAAGTATTTCAAAACTTATACAGATTATATCCACCGTTACGAAAAGTGATTAACTGTATTAGCTACTTTTCACCTGCAATATTAAATTTATTCATAGCTGTAGGTTATCTTTAGCTTACCTTATCTATTAAATTTATAGTAAGCTTCATTTAGTTTTAAGTCGTTTTTGAATCTGCTTATCTTAGTATCAGCATCGATGGTTACCAATTCGATATCTAACATATCTGCAAAATCTTCCATGTACTCTGTACTTAGATTTTGGCTGTAGCAAGTATGGTGTGCTCCACCAGCTAATATCCAAGCAGTTGTAGCAGTACTTAAGTTTGGTTTAGGATCCCAAAGCACTCTTGCCACTGGTAATTTTGGTAATTCTTCTGGAATTTCAACTGCTTCAACCTCATTTACCAACAATCTGAAACGATCTCCCATATCAATCATAGAAGCATTAATTGCATCACCAGCTCCTACGTTGAACACCAAACGAGCAGGGTCTTCTTTGCCACCAATTGATAGAGGATGTACTTCGCATTTAACAGTTCCTTTCGCAATTGAAGGACAAATCTCTAACATATGAGAACCTAAAATACGATCTGCTCCCGGTTGGAAGTGATAAGTATAATCTTCCATAAATGAGTTACCACCTTCTAAGCCTACTGCCATTACCTTCATGGCTCTTACTAAGGCAGAAGTTTTCCAGTCGCCTTCGCCACCAAAACCGTAACCGTCTGCCATTAGACGTTGTGTTGCGATACCCGGTAATTGTTTCATTCCGTGTAGTACTTCGAAGCTATCGGTAAAACCTTTAAAGTTTCCGCTTTCTAAAAATGCTCTTAAACCAATTTCAATTTTAGCTGAATCTTCTAGAGATGCACGTTGAGCACCATCGGCTAATAGAGATTTGCTTAACTCATAAGTTTCTTCGTATACTTTTAATAAAGCAGCTACTTCGCTATCAGAAACTTCGTTTACAAATTTTACTACATCACCAATACCATAGCCATTTACTGAGTAACCAAATCTCATTTGTGCTTCCACTTTATCGCCATCGGTTACGGCTACTTCGCGCATGTTGTCTGCAATACGAGCGATTTTACCACCACGACTATCTTCCAAAGCAGAAGCTACCCTTGTCCATACACCAATCTTATTAAGTACTTCTGGGTTTTTCCAGTGGCCAACTACTACTTTACGACGCACTTTCATTCTAGTACACATAAACCCAAATTCTCTGTCACCGTGTGCAGACTGGTTTAGGTTCATAAAATCCATGTCTATAGAAGACCAAGGAATTGCCTGATTGTACTGCGTATGTAAATGAAGCAATGGTTTATTTAGGATTGATAAACCGTTGATCCACATTTTTGCAGGTGAGAAAGTGTGCATCCAAGTGATAAGACCAATACATTTTGATTCAGCATTCGCCTGCACAATGATGTTATATATTTCATCAGGAGTTTTTACTACTGGTTTAAATATCACGCGAACGGGAATTGCCGCAGCGTCATTTAGGTATGCTGCAATTTCTTTAGAGTGTTCATCTACTTGCTTAAGCGTTTCTTCTCCGTACAGGTGTTGGCTACCTGTAATCATCCATACTTCAAATTCTTTTAAATCAATCATAATATTATCATTAATAGTTGTTCATTTTTTTAAGCTAATACAAAATTTGTTGCCGGACTTTCTAAGACCAGAAAACTCCATATAATACACTAATTATAGCCACTATACCTATGGCTCCAACATTGAATACAACATCTGTTTTAAACAGTGTAGCTGCGTTTTCTAAGTTAAGTTTTTTCACATCTTCATAATCGAGCTTGGCATTAGTGTAAAAAATAATACCTAACATGATGAACATAACAGACATCATAAATATGGCTTCGAAACCGAGTTCTGCCATAGAGCCAGAAAAACTCAATCCAAGAACTAGGGCAACAACACCTACTATAAAAAATACATAACTCAAGTTTACCAACACCTTTTGCTTACCTACTGGTGGCAAATCGGTTTTTACATGAGCGCCTTTATCGAAGAAACTTATTACTGATGCAAAAACACAAAGTATCATAAACACATAGCCCATTCTAAGAATAAATGGAATTTCTGGGAAACCCACTTTAAATACAATACCTATTGGAATGGTAACCGCAGCAGTCCAAAGTGCAGCCCTTGAGGTAATTTGTTTCCAGAATAAACCCATTGAGAATACACAAACCACTCCCGGATAAATAAAACCTGTATACTCTTGAATGTATTGGAATACTTGATCGAGACTGTTGAGCAATGGTGCAAATACTAAAGCAATTAATAGAGCTACTAAAGCTACAATTCTACCAACCATTACAAGCTGCTTATCGTTAGCATCTGGTTTAATAAATTCTTTGTAGATATCAATCGTAAATATGGTAGATGTACTGTTGATCATAGATGCTAGTGAAGAAACAATAGCAGCAGCCAGTGCAGCAAATGCCAAACCTCTTACACCTACAGGTACAAAGTTTTTCAATAGCCAAGGGTAAGCTTCATCAGATTTATCAATAGAACCAATTGCTTCTACTGGTTTGCCCAACATAACAGAAAGTTGCTCTGGGGTAAAATCTGTCATTAATACATAAGCAGTAATACCGGGGATTACCACCAACAAAGGAATAAGAATTTTTAAATAACCTGCGAATATTAAACCCTGTTTTGCTTCTCTCAAACTCTTAGCAGCCAAACCTTTTTGAATAATATACTGGTTAAAACCCCAGTAACCCAGGTTAGTTAGCCACATACCTCCTAATAATACAGCAACGCCGGGTAAATCGTTAAAAGCATCTTTTTCACCACCATCTCCATCTGGCACCATAATCATCCCTTTTTCTACAATCATAGAAAAGTGATCTTTAGCACCATTATATATGTGGTTGAAACCGTGCATTACACTTCCTTCTCCAACTGCTTCTAAAGCAAGAAAAGTAGTTACCAAGCCACCTCCTACTAAGAAGATTACTTGTACTACGTCTGTCCATGCAACAGAGCTTAAACCACCATAGATAGAATATAATCCTGAGAAAATTAACAAACCGCCAATTCCCCAAATAAGCGGAACACCAATTATTTTTTCTAGTGCCAATGCACCGAGGTAACTTACCGAAGTTAGGTTTACAAACACATACACTAGCAACCAGAAGATCGCAAAGAAAGTACTCACCTTTCTGTTAAATCTCATATTGATAAACTGCGGCATGGTATATATTTTCTTCTCAAGAAAAATAGGGAGAAAATATTTGGCAACTATAATGAGTGAGATTGCTGCAACCCATTCGTAAGCTGCTATAGCTAAACCAATTGCATAACCAGAACCAGACATGGCTATAAAGTGCTCAGCAGAAATATTTGCTGCAATTAACGAGGCACCAACAGCCCACCAAGTTAAAGTATTATCTGCCAAAAAGTAATCTTTAGCAGTTTTTTCCTGCCCTCCTTTAGAGCGGGATATCCATAGTCCAATACTGACTATCACAATACAATAGACTACAAATATAATATAGTCTAGCGTCGAGAAGGTACTTTCCATATTTACATAATTGATGTTTGTATGTTGTTATATTTAGTCTTTAACACTGACCGTAATACGCATCTTTGCCGTGCTTACGCTCATAATGTTTATTAATTAAAGAATCTGGTAATTTTGGTGCCTCTGGGTTTATTTGTCTGGTGAGGAAAGCCATTTTAGCTACCTCTTCTAAAACTGCACTATTGTAAACAGCTTTCTCAGCATTTTTTCCCCAAGTAAACGGAGCGTGGTTAGATACTAGCACCATCTCAACTTCTTCGTAAGAGAATCCTCTTTTTTCGAAATCGTTGATGATCTGGTAACCAGTTTCGTGTTCGTAGTCGCCTTTAATCATTTCGGGACTCATTACCGGAGCACAAGGTATATCTTTGGTAAGATGGTCTGCGTGGGTAGTACCGAAGATAGGAATATCTAATTGAGATTGCGCCCAAGAAGTAGCGTAAGTACTATGCGTATGTACAATACCGCCAATTTTATCCCAAGTTTTGTAAAGTACTGCATGTGTCTTTGTGTCTGATGAAGGACGCATAGAACCCTCCACAATATTGTTCTCAAAATCTACGATTACAATATCTTCTGGCTTTAACGACGGATAAGGCACACCACTTGGCTTAATAGCAAATACAGCTTCGTTTCTATCAACCGCACTTACATTACCAAATGTAAAAAGCACTAATCCCAGCTCGGGAAGCTGCATGTTTGCTTCATATGCTTCCCTTTTCAGTTCTTTATATTTACTCATTTTTAAATTCTTTTTTAATTACTCAGTCTGTATGAATTTTCTCTTCGAGGAATTTTCCTATTTCTTTGTATTTCGCATACAACACTTTGTATTTATCTACATTCTCAGGAATTGGCTCATACTCTTTATCAAATCCGCTTTGCATTACTTTCTGCGCTTCTGCTACAGAATCGTATACACCTGCGGCTGTTGCTGCAAAAATGGAAGCTCCCAATGCGCAAGTTTGTAATGATGAAGCCACAATGATATTTCTATTTAAAACATCAGCAAGTATTTGCATTACGAATGGAGATTTTTGAGGAATTCCACCCAAAGCAATAATCTTTTTGATATTTACTCCTTGTTCCTGAAAGCGATCTACAATGGCTCTAGAACCAAATGCTGTAGCTTCTACCAAAGACCTGAAAATTCTAGGTGCATCGCTACCGAGGTTTAAGCCGGTAATAGCTCCTTTTAATAATTGGTTCGCATCTGGAGTACGTCTACCGTTCATCCAGTCGATGGCTACTGGTAAAGAAGTTTCTAAAGGAATTTTTTCTGCTTCTGCGGTTAACTTAGGTAAGATGCCGTCTGTCGCTTCTTTGATAAGCTTCTCTTTGGTAGCTTCATCTAAAAGCGTGCTCTCACTAATAATATTTTTAATTGGCCAAGCCAACACATTTTTAAACCAAGCATAGATATCGCCAAAAGCAGACTGGCCAGCTTCCATACCTTCCATACCCGGAATTACAGAACCATCTACTTGACCACAAATACCACTTACTAAAATATCTTTTACTTCTTCGGTTGGTGCTACTAAAATGTCGCAAGTAGAAGTACCAATTACTCTACATAATGTATAGTCGCTTACTGCACCACCCACTGCACCCATGTGCGAATCGAATGCACCTACACTTACTTTTACTGATTCTGGTAAGCCTAGTTCTTTTGCCCACTCAGGAGTTAATGTACCAACTACTTCATCAGAAGTATAGGTTTCATCCATAAACAACCTATCTCTGGTACCAGCTAAAAGAGGATCCAATTTTACAAAGAATTCTTCTGGAGGTAAGCCGCCAAAGTCTTTATGCCACATCGCTTTATGCCCAGCAGCACAACGACTTCTTTTTAAGGTCTTGGGGTCTGTCTCTCCTGTAAGTATAGCGGGAATCCAATCACAGTGTTCTAACCATGAGTATGCATTACTCTTCACCTCGTCGTCTACTCTGATAGTTCTCAGAATTTTTGCCCAGAACCACTCTGATGAATAAATTCCTCCTTCGTATTTTGTATAATCTTCTCCTCCCCAGGTTTTAGCTAGTTCATTAATTTCTTTCGCTTCTTTGGTAGCCGTGTGGTCTTTCCAAAGAATAAACATCGCATTGGGGTTTTCTTTAAACTCCGGTGTCATGGCCAATGGAGTACCTTCTTCATTCACTGCTATAATAGTAGAACCTGTAGTATCTACTGCCATTCCAACCACATTTTCTCGAATGTCTTCACTTACATCAGAAAGCACACCTTTTATGGTTTCTTTCATGCTTTCAATGTAGTCTAATGGGTGTTGTCTAAATTGGTTTTTAGAAGGGATACAATATTTGCCCTCTTTCCACATCTTATACTCCGATGTTGCACTGGCTAACTCTGAGCCGTCTGCCGCATTAATTAGAACAGAACGTACAGAATCAGTACCGAAATCCATCCCAATCACGTATTTAGTTTGTTTCATTTTCTTAGGCTCTAATAAGGTGTTATTTATAATAGGTATATATTATGTGTCTAAGATACACTTAATTTTAATAATTGCAAAATTCTTCTTTATTTGTAGTATTAATTATGCGTACCCCATTTTTTCGAATCAACTAAAAGAAACATAGCGAGTGGATTTTTACCAGGAAAAGAAACCTGTTTTAGTAGCATTAGACTGCATTATTTTCGGTTTCGACAAAAAGGAATTAAAACTCCTTGTAATCAAAAGAGATTTTGAACCCTCAAAAGGAAACTGGTCTTTAGTAGGAGGATTTTTACAGCCAGACGAAGATTTAGATATATCTGCAAAAAACTTGTTGCAGCACCTAACCGGACTTTCAAATATATTTATGGAGCAGTTGCATTGCTTTGGTAATGTACAGCGTGATCCGGGAGAAAGGGTAATTTCTGTTGCTTACTACGCGCTTATTAAACTAGAAGAGCACGATCAAGAACTGGTGGAGTCGCACAATGGAAAATGGTTTACACTCGAAGAAATGCCCGACCTCATTTTCGACCATAATGAGATGATTATGAAAGCCCTACAAAGGCTTAGACAAAAAGCCAGATATCAACCAATTGGTTTTGAGCTACTGCCAGATAAATTTACTATTCCAGAGCTACAATTATTATATGAGGTAATTCACCAAACTAATTTTGATAGAAGAAATTTTAGCAAGAAAATTCTATCGAAAGGGATTTTGAAGAAGCTCAACGAGAAGCAAAAAGAAACCTCCAAAAAAGGCGCTTTTCTCTATAAATTCGATAAGAAAAAATACGAAGCACTCGTAGTAAAAGGCTTTAACTTTGAGCTATAATAGTTCGGTTTTCTGTTTTTTTGAAGATTAAATGATAACTGTCCAATGATAATTGTTAACTGAATACTGTTGACTGATCACTGTTACTTGTTGACTGTTATCTGTTCACTGTCTAATGTAACCAAAAGCAGCCAGTTCAGATACTTGTTGCACTTGGTTGATGATGCCTTGATTTAATACATAATATTTATTGCAAACCTGAAAAACAGTTTCGTACTGGTGATCAGTTAAAATGATTCCTTTGATTTGAGCCTGATAATGCAAATGAGGAATGAGTTTCTCGATTAAGATCGGCGATAAGTATGAGAAGGGTTCGTCTAAAATTACAAATTCACTTTTACTATATAAAAGAGTGATAATTTCCATGAGCTTTTTTTCGCCACCAGAAAGGCTTCCTACGCGTTTCTTTCTATTCTTCTTAATTTCTTTTAGCTCAAAGATTTTATCGAGATGTGCTTGTAGTTGGAAGATGTTTATTAGATCATCAAAACTAAAATAATCCATTACACAACCATCTTGTGGCATATAATGCACAGCATTTGGCATCCGAAACAATTGCGGTGAATAGGTTTTATTTAACCTTACAGTTTGAGACTCACCTTTGAGCGAACCAAAAATTATTTTTAGCAAACTCGATTTACCAGCACCATTCCTACCTAATAACCCGACAATCTCTGTGGTAGCACAATTTAAATAAACATTAGAAAGAATTTTTCTGCCTTCAAAAGACAGTTGCACACTATCAACTTCTAGTAAACTCAAAGAAATGTTAGATTAAAAATGGTAAGTATAAGAATGGTAGTAAATAAGTCTATGACAAAGGAAGTAGCTAGAAGCGACCAAATATTTAAGCCTAGATTGTAAAAGAAATACAAGTGCTTTTTTCTGCTCCAATAATAGGCTAAACAAGTACCGGAAAAGCCTACTACTTTTATCCAGAAAATATCTGAATAATCTGTAGCTTCATAGATAAGTAGCCAACTTGCACCCAAAAAAGTGAAGACTAAATTCTTTAAAGTATGCTCTCTAAAAATGTATTTGCTGGCTAAAAGCCAATTTCGTAGATGTACAGGCATACTCCAAATTAGCTAAGTGCCTCTAGGTATGCCTGCTTTTTAACATATTTAACTCACTGTGTGAAAATTTCTAAAATTTTATTTCAATGTTTTTTTCAACACTCTTTTAGCATTTGCACTGGTAAGTTTGTCTATTTCTGTTTTAGACAGACCTTTTGCTTCTAATGCAGCTACCCACTTTTGCACATCAAAATAGTCTTTAATTACGGGTTTGTAATTGGCATCCATATCGGTGCCTAATGCTACATGATCGATTCCAACTACATCTACCAACTCGATAGTTGCTGCCACAAAATCATCCATATCGGTGTTTAGCCCAGAAGGCCATGCGCCAATAATACCACCTGTTTCTGCAACTATTTTTGCGTGCTCTTCTGTAATTGCTCTGGCATTTACAGGATCATTGGTGTCTTTCTTTAAAATACTATGCGATAACATAATTGGGGCTGATGTTATCTCAGCGACATCTTTTACAGTTTTAAAAGAGGCATGAGCCACGTCAATTAACATCCCAACTTCATTCATTCTTTTCACGATTTCTTTGCCATAAGCCGATAAACCGTCGTTTATGGGGCTTTCTGTCTGCAAATCGCCCACTGTGTTTGGTGCATAATGTACCAATTGCACAGAGCGCACTCCCAGCTCAAACACCCTATTTATGTTATCTATATCACCATCTACAAAATCTGCTCCTTCGCAAGAGATAAAAACAGCTACTTTTTTCGACTTATCTAATTCCTTTACTGAATTGATAATACTAGTATCAGAAAGTGCAACGAGTTCTTGAATTACGCTGAGTTGTTGCTCAAAACTTTGCCAAGCCTCCCCTTTTTCAAAACTTCTAACTGGTTTAACTCCTTTCTCCGTCACCTTTAGCAAATTAAGGTCTGATACAATGCTCAAGAACACACCATTTATATGATTGGCATTCATATCGTTTATCACTTTCTTAAAATTATCGTCGCCTGCGTATGAGGAACTGCCTTTTCTAAAAAAAGCGCCCGGATGGCAATGCAAATCGAATACATTGTAAGTAGAAGCATTCGCATTTTTATCACCAAAAATGGAATTTGAAAACGCTAAATCTGGAATGATTGAAAGGCTGGCTAAAGCACCAAGCTGCTTAATAAAGTCTTTTCGGGTAATCATAATGAATCGGTGTGTTTGTTAATTTTTTTGAGATAATTTACTAAAATATCACCTATTCATCAGATTTTGGGCATTTTAAGATGGAATTAAATTTATCATAAACTATCCATATCTCGACTAAGCTTTACTTCTTGCTTGTTGGTTTTTATGATTAGTTGATTTTCATTCAGCTCGAATTCCCAAGCCGAATCTGGGTATTTATTAGAAAAACTGATTAAGCTAATTTTCGCCACATCTCTATCTAAAAGCCAAACTCCATGATTCCCATATTTTTCTTCTCCTTGACCCATTAGGTAAGTATTGTTTTCATTAAAAACCACCCACTGCTCATTTAGTAAATCTAGCGAATCTCCTCTGGCAATAGATTCCATCTTCCACTTACCGAGCAACTGAATTTCTGGTCCAGGCTGGCTAATTAGTTGCGTATTTACATGATCTTCGGCTAGGTGATGCACCTTAGATAAAGTAAAATCTATTTGCTGGGTGACTGTACTAAGAAGCTTTCCTTCAATCATTCTTCTAAAATGATTAGGATGTGTATAAATATTCAGCAACCACTTAGAGTTAATCCACTCAGTTTCTTCATTCGTTAAAAACAAAGTATCTCCATCCATTTTCCAATTACCAGCAAAATGTTGTCGGGTGTTCCAACTTACAAATGAGCCATCTTTCTTTATTTTTATGCCCTGCCAAGCCAAATTGTATTCTTTCTTGCCCTTTAAAGCGAAATATTCAATTTGCCATAAACCAGTAATTTTATCTGAATTGTCTGGCTTGCAAGCAGCCATGCAGATGAGTACTAAGAAAAAGGATAAGAGTTTTGACATAATTGAAATCTAAAAAAATTCATGAATAAGAATAGATACATTCCTTTCTTCTATGTTCTTTTTTCCTTGATGAAAAAAGAATGAAAAAAATCAAGAAAATCCGATGCTGCCACACACTAACCAACGCACATCCCCGCCGGATTTTCGACCAACGCTTTTTAAGCTAATTGAATCTCTTGGAAATTCTATCTATCATAAATTCAACCATTTGTAATATTGTATAATTACAGGAAATCAACAACCTGTTTGCAGTAACCCGAATTTATTTTGCAGTTAGCGTTTGTGCATCCCATTCAAATGTAAAAATTCAGCATTCGTCAAGAGTTGATATACATCTCTGGTAAAATTTTATATTTTGCTGCTTTAATAAACTAAACTATGATCGTTAAAGAAAACCTCTACAATAAAAGAATTATCTCCATTGATGCCTTTCGGGGAATTACCATTTTCGTGATGATTTTCGTGAACGAACTGGCTGGTGTTGCCAACATTCCGCAGTGGATGAAACACATGCCCGCCGATGCCGATGCCATGACTTTTGTAGATGTGGTTTTCCCTGCCTTTTTGTTTATTGTGGGTATGTCGATTCCTTTCGCATTTAATGCCCGACTCATTAAGGGCGATTCCGATTATACCATTTGGCAGCATACACTTAAAAGAACATTGGCGCTCATCATTATGGGTGTATATATGGTAAATGCTAGCGGAGGCTATAGTGATTATTTAATGATGATTGATCCGGCTGTTTGGGCATTTTTTGCTTATCTGCTGCCTATCCCTGTGTGGAATAAGTATGACGAATCTGTACCAGAAATAGTAAAAAACATTCTAAAATACGGAGGCATTCTTGGCTTTGTGGCTTTGTATTTCCTCTATGTGCAAGACAATGGCAATATTGGTACACCTCCAAGATGGTGGGGAATTCTTGGCCTTATTGGTTGGGCATATTTGCTCACTGTTGTTTTCTATTGGTTTGCCAAAGGAAACCTGATCGCTATGTTTGCATTCTTCTTTATTTGTGTAATTGCCAACTGTGTTAACCTTACTGAAGGTGTCGCCATCAAAGATTTTTATGTCTTTAGTTTTGTTGCCGGGCACATGACCCATGCCTCTATTGTAAGTGCTGGAGTAATACTTTCGTTGCTCTTTTTCGAAGGTGAAGCATTAAAAACAGTAAACCTGAAAGCCATTGGTTTTGGCCTACTCCTGTTTGTAATGGGCTATTTGTTAAGACCTTATTACGAAGTTTCTAAGATTAGGGGAACACCTTCTTGGGGTTTATATTCAGCAGCCATCTGCACAGCATTGTATTACTTTTTATTTTGGTTGATGGAAATAAAAAAGCAAACCAAATGGAGTGAGTTTTTTATGCCAGCCGCCGCAAACCCATTACTTATTTACATCTTACCGGGGATTATCATTTACTTTAATCTGAGTGTAGGCATTAGCATTGTACCCAATTATTTTAACAGCGGTATTCCTGGCATTATCTGGTGTTTGGTATTTTCAACCATTATGCTGTTGATGATGAAGGTGTTTAATAAATTAAAAATTAGGTTGCATTTGTAGAGACATAAGCCTCTTCTCATAAAGTTCATCGACTGTTAACTTTTAGATGACGGGCTATCCGTAAATTTTCCTCAACTTTGAATCGATTTTAAAACATAGATTTATAAATGAAATTAAATATTCTTTCTGGACTGAGCTTTTTGTTTGCCGCTTCATTGTTCTCTTGCAACAATGCCAAGCAAACTGCATCTCAGGAAGAAACTAGTGCTTTAAGAATCAACCAAATCCAAGTAATTGGCAGCCATAATAGTTACAAGCCTCAAATTGAGCCACCTCTTATGGAAATGATACTTGCAGAAGATTCTAATGCCATTGCACTGGATTACAGACATGTAAGCTTGAGCGAGCAGTTAGATTTGGGTTTGCGCAAGGTAGAAATAGATGTGTTGTACGATCCGCAAGGTGGTAGATTTGCCAAACCAATGGGTTTAAAACTACTACAAGAAAAAGGCATTGAGCCGCTCCCATTCGATACTGATGGAGAGTTAAATGCTCCCGGTTTTAAAGTATTGCACATTCCTGATATCGATTTTCGTACAAGTTGCTACACTCTAGCATCTTGTTTAGAAGAGCTAAAGCAATGGTCAGCAGCTCATCCGAAGCATTTACCAATTGCCATTTCTTTTAATGCTAAAACTGGCGAAGTAGAAAGGGAAGGATTTGCCGAAATGTTGCCTTTTACCAAAGCAGCTTATGACTCGCTAGACGCAGAAATACTATCTGTTTTACCAGCAGAGAAAATTATTCGCCCCGATGATGTACGCGGAGATTATGCTACGTTAGAAGAAGCTGTACTCAACAACAACTGGCCATTAATTGAAGATGCGCGTGGTAAGTTTATGTTTGTACTCGACGAAGGCACTGAAAAAAGTAAACCTTACATAGATGGACATCCATCATTAAAAGATCGAGTGATGTTTGTTAAAGTAGAGCCGGGCAAGCCCGAAGCTGGCTTTGTGTTCATGAACGATCCTGTAAATTATAAAGATTCTATAAAAACGCTGGTAGCTATGGGCTACATAGTTCGTACTCGTGCCGATGCCAACACCACCGAAGCTCGCGAAGGAGATTACTCACGCTTTGAAGATGCTTTGGAGTCTGGCGCACAGTTTATCAGCACAGATTATTATTTACCAGACGAAAGATTGGGAACTGGATTCCAGATAAAAATGCCTGATGGTGTAATTGCCAGATGCAACCCAATTAATACGAAAGAGAATTGCAAACCTGACCTTTTAGAACCAATAGACGACCATGCTAAAGTAGAGTAACCTTCTAGTTTAGCGATACTACATGCTTTTTTTTTGAGCTTAATCCAATTGGCAGCAATATTTATCGCTGCCAATTTTTTTTTTTATACTTTAAAAAGAATCTAGTGAGTGGTGGCCGGGTTTTCTTAGGTTTTTAAACTGTGTAGGAGTCATGCCAGTTTCTTTTTTGAATTGGGCAGAAAGATGTGCGGTACTGCTATAGTTCATCTTAAAAGCAATCTCAGAAAGTGTGAGTTCATCGTAAAAAAGCAGCTCTTTTACCTTCTCAATTTTCTGTTTCAAAATGTATTTTTCAATGGTAATTCCTTCAACAGAAGAAAACAACCTACTTAGCGAAGAGTATTCATGGTTGAGCCTTTCTGCAATTATGGTAGAAAAATTAATATTTCTAGGCTCATCTTCTTGATGAACCAATTCAATAATAATTGCTTTTATCTGGCTAATCAGTTTCGACTTTCTATCTTGTAATAATTCGAAGCCTTTATCTTCTAACTGCTTTTCTAAAAACTGCTTTTTTTTATCAGAAATAGAAGTTTTCACCTTTACTTCCCCCAATTTCACATCAGTAGTTTCGATCTGTAAATCATTAAAAATATGCTGTACAGTGTCTATACAGCGGGGGCAGACCATATTTTTTATATAAAATTTATTATTTTGTACTTTCATCACATTTAATTCATCACGATATTTATAAGAACCATCAATCGACGTAAATCATCACCCAGATTATCAGATTAATTTAGAGCGTATTTTTTCAACTACTTTCATCCAACTCATCTAGCTACAAAAATTTAGACTACCTAAGATTTAACCGCCTACGTACACACATTCAAACTCATCAAAAAGTTATATTATCTACTAAAAAAAAGACAATTTCTATCTTCTTTCAGCCCAATAAAAAACTGTCTAACTAGTTCTGTAAAAGTATAAATTTTGAGTTTTAAAATGCATTTCATGAATATTAGGTTACTTTTTGTACTTGTATTTTTTTATCTATCACATTTAGTTACTGCACAAGAAATTACTCAAACAGTTAGGGGAAAAATTACCGATACAGATTCGGGCTATCCGCTTATTGGTGCAACTTGTATCTTGCTAAATGATGCTGAAAAAACACTAGGCGCTGTCGCAGATTTAGATGGAAATTTTAAGATTGAAAACGTGCCAGTCGGCAGACATACCTTTAAAATATCTTCTGTCGGTTACAAAGAAGCCATTTTAAATAACATAGAAGTTACCTCAGCCAAAGAAGTAATTTTAAATATTCCGCTAGAAGAATCTGCTGTAAATCTGGAAGAGATTGTTATTTCTGCCACGCGAGATGGCGAAGCTAGCAACGAAATGGCCACAGTAAGTGCCAGAACTTTTAGTATTGAAGAAACCAACCGCTATCCGGGTAGCCGTGGTGAGCCATCGAGAATGGCCTCAAACTTTGCCGGTGTACAAGGTGGCGACGATTCTAGAAACGATATTGTAATTAGAGGAAACTCACCTCAGGGTGTACTTTGGCAGCTCGAAGGCATCAATATTCCGAACCCAAATCACTTTAATATACCCGGTACAACTGGTGGTTCTGTGAGTATTCTCAATAATAAGGTGTTGAGTAATTCTGATTTTTACACTGGTGCATTTCCCGCACAATTTGGTAACAGTACTGCCGGTGTGTTTGACTTGAACCTGCGGAATGGCAACAACCAAACGCATGAGTTTAGCGGGCAGTTTGGTATTTTAGGGATGGAAGCTTTTGCCGAAGGGCCTTTGAATGAAAATAAGAAATCTTCTTATCTTTTCTCCTACAGATATGCCACACTCGGCATTTTTACTGCGCTTGGTGTAGATATCGGAACTTCTGCGGTAAACAAGTATCAAGACCTTTCTTTTAAGCTGAATTTTAATGTTGGTAAAAATGCAACACTTTCTGTTTTCGGGATTGGTGGTATTAGCAGCAGCGATATGGAAATTAGCAAGCAAGAAGAGCCCGAAAGAAACATTTATGGCGACAACGACCGCGACCAGTACTTTAAATCGAACATGGGAGTGGCAGGTATTTCACTCAAAAAGTCTTTCAATAAAAATACATTTTTAAAAGCTACGCTGGCATTCTCGCACGAAGAGGTTGAAGCCGACCATGATTTTATTTACAGGCATGTTGATTCGGATAGTAAGTATGTGCTCGATTCGCTTACGCCAATGCTGCATTACAATTTTAATCAGCAAAAACTTTCTGCTTCTATCTTTTTCGACAGAAAACTGAGCAAAAAGGTAGTGCTAAACACGGGTATCAATACAGATTACTACTTTTTCAACTTCTTGGATAGCATCAAAAACCTGACAGAGTCTTCGCCAGATTATTACAAATGGAGACTAAGATGGAATACTGATGGTGAAAATGCCGTTTTGATGCAGCCTTTTGTACAAGCAAAATTTAAGATTACACCCACTTTTAACATTGTGGCAGGTATACATGCTCAATATTTCTCTCTGAATGATGAATTTAGAGCATTTGAGCCTCGTCTTGGCATGCAATGGGAATTGCCAAACAGGCAAAGTTTGAGTTTGGGAGTAGGCACACATAGCCAGATAATTGCACCATATCTCTATTTCTTTAGTAACCAAAACGATGCGAATGGTCAGCCACTGCCTTACAACAAAGATGTAAAATTTATAAAGAGCGACCATTATGTTTTGTCATACACCAAAATGCTCTCAGACAATCTTAAACTAAAACTGGAAACCTATTACCAGCGATTATACGATGTACCTGTTGAAACCACTCCTTCATCTTTTTCTTTACTAAATGCAGGTTCTGGTTTTAGCCGTTTCTTCCCCGATTCGCTCGAAAACTCAGGCACTGGTAGAAACTATGGTTTTGAAATTACTTTGGAGAAGTTCTTTAGCAACAATTACCTTTTCTTAATCACTACCTCTTTGTATGATGCTAAATACAAAGGCAGCGATGATGTTTTAAGAGATACTGATTTTAATGGGAATTTCATTGTAAATACCTTGTTCAACAAAGAATTTATCCTCAAAAAGAATAAAAGAATTAGCACTGGTGCAAAAGTTACTTGGTCTGGTGGCAAACGCTATGGCCCAGTTGATTTAGCAGCTTCTGAACTTGAAAGAGAAGTGATCTATGAGGATGATACTTATAACTCTGAGCAGTTTAGAGATTATTTTAGAACAGACATTCGCTTTGCTTACACAGTAAACAGACCGAAAGTAACACATCAAATGGCCATAGACTTTGTGAATATTTTTGGTAACGAAAATATCTTATCGCTTACCTATGCACCAGATGAGTTCGATCCAAGCAACAGCCCGATAAGAGAAGAATATCAGTTAGGTTTCTTGCCAATTTTCTTCTATCGAATAGATTTTTAAAGTAGTTTTCTACCCTATCCTTAACCTGATTAGGGATAGGGTAGCTAAAAGCAATACCCTTCTTTTAATTTAACATTTTATGGTTATTTTAGCCCAAAATTGATGATATTATCAAAAAAAATCAATCAGTTAACTAAATAACCAACAATGAAAAAATGTGTCAAAGTACTATCTCCTCTCTTCATTTTATTTCTTATTACATTCAATTCATTTTCCCAAAAAACCTGTAGCACAGTTGGTATCGAAAGTGTTTTACCAGAAGATGAATGGCAATGGGATATAGCAGAAGAAGACTCTCTCTATTGTAACACTTGGGTTGCACGTATTCCAAACTTGTGTGAGGGTGGTAATAACCTTTGCTTCTTAGCTCCACCTTGGAAAGATCCCAATACAGAAGATGAGATAAAGATTATTGCAAGGTCTGGTGATTATACCAGTGAAGAAGGCTGGGAATTAATTAATGTAAATTTCGGATACTATAATGGAAATTATTACCCGTACTTTGCTCTATATCACCAATCAAGAAATCTAATTAGAGTATTTATTTGGTATAATAGTGCCATAAATCAGCATAATGGTTTAGAAGTAAGTCTTACTGCTAGTGATACTGAATATGAAACTTATTTTCGTGCTGTTGCGCACGATCAATGGCATTTAGTCGAAATTGAACCAGACATATCGCAAGACATTAGCAATGCTGTAATAGATATAAAGTTGGCAGATGTTATTTTAGATACTGATGAAATACAGCAAAAAGAAAATACAATTATAGTTTATCCGAACCCTGCTGAAAAAGCAATTAAAGTAGAAATTAATTCTAATAATATCTCTAACTCTCAGCTTAATATATTTAATGTGCAAGGAGTTTTAGTTGAAGAAATTCAGTTAGATAATTCAAGTATCATCAACTTAAATGTAGATAATTACTCAAAAGGCATCTATATATTAAAATTGAAAACTGATAATCAAACTTTCAGTAAGAAGATTATTATAAATTAAGTCTATGATAAGTGAATGCGATATGCTAACTGTTATCACATTCACTCCACGCCTATTTTATTTAATTGCTCTCCGAGTTCTTTTGCGCGTTTTTCGAGTTCTTGGGCAATGTTCATTCTCTTCTCTAAATATTGCCAATAACGATAGGCCAATTGCCTTTGCTGCCTGAAAACTCTTTCGTAATCGGGGTTTTCTTTATAAGGTAGCGGCTCGTATCGCTCAGAGATTTCAACCAGTTTTTCTTCCACATACATCATTCTTTGTATCGCATTAGAAAAACCGGCTAGCGGCACATAAATATCTACCGGAAAAACCTTAAAACTTTCTTCGGTTAAAACATGATCGATAACATCTATGGGGTATTGTGGAGCAGGATAATAGGCATTGCCAAACTCAGGAATTTCACTTTTTGCCAGTTTGTCTCTAAAAGCTTGGTTATGCTTTACATGCCAAACAGCAAAACCACCAAAAGTACTTTCGTATCGCTCAACTCCTGTCTTAAGTAATTCTAGAATATGTTGTGTCTCTTTTTGCTTTTTCCAATCTGCTTGATAGTCTGACAATACAAAAGCTGCATAAACGCCAATAAACACGATGATGAGATCAAAAAAGAGTTGATAATAGTTGCCTGATTTTAATCCGGATTTGAAGTTGTTCATTAATTAGAAAATAATAGTTTGTTTCATACAATTGTTCAGTTCCATTAAAATAGAGATATACCGCTATTTCAACAAGCAGGGAGGCTATTCTCTAAGTCCTTTCAATTTGGCTAAAATCCAAAATTGTTTGAATTATACAACATTCGGTTTGAAATGTGTATCTAATACCTCTCTATTCCCCGCTACATTTGTAATATAATCAAAAACTTATATCATGAAAACTAACAATGTTTGGTTTGTCACAGGTGCTTCAAAAGGCCTGGGGCTCGCCATGGTGAAAACCTTATTGACCAAAGGCTATAAAGTAGCCGCCACTTCGAGGAACAAAAAAGAGCTAGAAAATGTAGTAGGTAAACAGTCAGATTTTCTAGCACTCGAAGTTAGTCTCACAGACGAAGAGAGTATTAAAAATGCCATTTCAGAAACTGTAAGCACATTTGGCGCAATCGATGTTGTAGTGAACAATGCCGGATATGGGCAAATTGGTACACTAGAAGAACTGAGCGATAAAGAGATTCGCCAGAACTACGAGATTAATGTTTTTGGCTCGCTCAACATCATTAGAAATGTAATGCCTCATTTGCGCAAACAAGGTTCTGGACACATTTTTAACATTGCATCCATTGCTGGATATACTGGAAGTTTTCCAGGCTGGGGCAGCTATACTTCTACCAAGTTTGCTGTAGTGGGCTTTACAGAAAGTCTTGCTGCAGAAGCTAAACCACTTGGTATAAATGCGACAGTGGTGTATCCGGGTTATTTCCGCACAAACTTCCTGAATAAAGATGCGGTTGCTACTCCTCTAAATCAGATTGAAGATTACAAAAATGCCAGAGAAGTACAGAAAAAGCACGAGGAAGAAATTAACGGAAACCAGTTGGGTGATCCTGACAAGGCTGCTGAAGCCATAATTAAAATTTCAGAGGTGGAAAATCCACCAGTGCATTTGTTTCTAGGCAGTGATGCCTACGAAGTTGTTGGAGGGAAAAATGCCGTAATCAAGCAAGATCTTGAGACATGGAAAGAACTTACCCTCTCTACCGACTTCGCCGGATAAACTGTTGAAGAAACATAGCATAAAAATTTCTCAACCAGAAAATAAGGTAATAAATAATGAATATACAAAATAAATCTATCGAAGAAACCAGAGATTATGTTGGCATATGGGTGACGGAGAATGGTTATATCAGACATAAATTGTTACCCCACAATCGCTATGCAGAAGACAGAGGAAACAGAAAGAATGCGTTTCAAGGTAGCTACAAGATAAAAGGCAACCATATCGACTATAAAGATGACATGGGCTTTACGGCAAATGGAAATTTTGAAAATGGTATTCTCTACCATGCCGGAATGATTCTCTACAAAGAACAGCAATAAAACCATCGTCAAATATCAAAAGCTAATTTAAATATGACAAATAAAAAAGTATGGTTTATCACGGGAGCCTCTAAAGGTTTGGGGCTCTCGTTGGTAAACAAATTATTAAAAGAAGGATATAAAGTGGCAGCAACATCCAGATCAGCCGAGAACTTAAAAAAGGCTGTTATTGGTGCTAATGAAGCTAATTTTTTGCCACTAGAAGTCGATCTTACTAACACAGATTCAATAAAAGAAGCGATACAAACTACCAATAGTAAACTGGGGAGCTTGGATGTAATCGTAAATAATGCCGGTTATGGAATTGGTGGTACAGTTGAAGAACTGAGTGATGAAGAAATAACACAAAGTTTTGACGTGAATGTTTTCGCCACGATAAAAGTGATGCAGCATGCCTTACCTATTTTAAGAAAACAAGGTTCTGGGCATATCATCAATATTTCTTCAATTGCGGGCTTTGCACCAGCAAGTGGCTGGGCGATGTATGCAGCCACCAAATACGCTATAATGGGCTTGTCTGAAGTATTGGCAGAAGACGTAAAATCTTTGGGCATCAACGTAACTGTTGTAGCTCCGGGTGCTTTTAGAACCGAGTTTCTCACTCAAGAATCCTTGGTTTTTTCAGAAGAGAAAATTGATGCTTACCAAACTGTAAGAGACTCTCATGCAAAATATCTCACGATGGATGGCAAGCAAAATGGCGACCCAGACAAAGCTGCCGATGTGTTTATTCAATTAGCAGAAAGTGAGAATCCGCCAGTAAGATTTTATATGGGTAGTGATGCTTATAACAGAGCACTGTCTAAGATAGACCTTTTAAAAAGGGAACTAGAAGAAAATAAATCAACCAGCTATGTAACCGATTATTAATAAAACTGATAAGATACCTACAATACTTGTGGGTATCTTTTCTTCTCATTTATTTAAGAGAATTGGCAATTACTGAAACTGAAAACAGACAGAATTTGTAAATCTTGTATTATGGAAAAAGCACAAACGATTGAGGAATTTTATAGGTCAAAATTAAACTGGCTTCCAGATAACCTGAAAAAGGAAATGGGCCATTTTAATGTTTTCAGGCTAGAAGAGTTTTCAGGGCATAATGCCAAGGCTATTCCCTATAGTCGAAAAGATTATTATAAAATCAGCCTGATTGTAAGCAAGAGCAAAATCAACTATGCAGATAAATCTTTTAATGTGGATGAAGTCGCATTGCTGTTTGCGAACCCTTTAGTGCCTTACAAATGGGAATACTTAGAAGAAAACCCAAAAGGCTTTTTCTGTATTTTTACCGAGGAGTTTTTTAGCCAGTTTGGCAACATCAAAGAATACCCTGTTTTTCAGCCGGGAGGTACGCCTATTTTCTCTTTGGATGCCGAACAAAAGGAGCGAATTAGCGCCATTTACACGAAAATGCTAGAAGAAATCTCTTCTGAATATGCTTACAAGTATGATGTTTTGCGCACGCTTGTTTTCGACATCATTCATAGTGCTATCAAAATGAAACCTGCTGCATCTAAACTTTACAAAGGTTCTAATGCAGCCACTAGAATATCTTCTCTATTCACAGAATTGCTCGAAAGGCAATTTCCGATAGAGTCAAACGAGCAAAGAATTAAAATACACACACCCGCTGAGTTTGCAGAGCAATTAGCAGTACATGTAAATCACTTAAACAGGGCTTTAAAAGAGGTAACTGGCAAAACTACTTCTCAATTAATTGCCGATAGAATTGCCCAAGAAGCTAGAATTCTACTAAAACATACCAATTGGAATATATCGGAAATATCTTGGTGTTTAGGTTTCGAAGAGCTTTCTCACTTTATAAAGTTCTTTAAGAAAAACTCAGCGCAAACACCGAAAACATTTAGAGAGACTTAATGAAAACACAAAGGGCAAGTCCATGTGAGACTTGCCTTTTTGGTGATTTTTCACCATTAAAATTTATAACAATTAATTTTACATGAATATGTAAAATACACCGGATATCAATTGTAGAATTCATACTGATAATCCAATGTATATTCCAGTGTGTTTCCTTTGTTATAGGCCAATGCTTTTGTTCTAAAACCTGCTTCATATTCAAACTTTAGCCTATTAATTAAATGTCCGTCTTTATAATGATACTTCTCTACTACTCTTTCACCATCGTAAATTAACTTGGCTGATAGATTATCTTTGTAGTAATATTCAATTCGATCTTCCGGATTATAAGAGAATGCATAAGTGTCTGTATGAGTTATTGGCTTACCCCTTCCCTCAATTATAAAATGTGGATGAACCTCAAAATCAGCTTGAGATAATTTGCCATTTGAGCCATACTGAAATGATTGTTTCTCCAACAATCTTTCATCTCCTGAATAAGTTTTTAATTCTGTCGGAAGTCCATCCCCATTAATTTGAAATTTACTATCACTGCCAACTGTATTTTTATAAATCGCTTTTCCACCAGCGTAGTTTTTCATTCTTAACCATTCTTCATCAAAAGTTAAAATATACCTAGGCAAATGCTCAGAATGTAAAGCTAATATATTTCCAAATGCCACATTATCATCTAGAATCCAAACAATTTCTTTGTTCTGGCTCAAATCAAACTCTAAAACATCTTGTTCGCGCATCAGATATTTTGAATAAAAATTATTTACTTCCAACTCAGGCTCAACCAGTTTTCCATCTATCCCCAATTGAATCATATCTATCACTTTGCCATTTCTGTTGGGCGAATCGCCATATTGGTCTTCGTATATCACTTTTACAGATTTAATTCCAGCACCATTCAAAAAAGCTTCTTCGAGAATATCTTTTTCATCCGTACAAGAAAATACCATAAACAGACTTAAAAAAACAGGTAGAGAGAGGGTATATTTCCATCTGGAATTACCAGACGATTTTTTCTTTGTAAGCATAACTATTCTTTTTTTTAAAGGTAAAAAAGCGAAGGAGTTAGTAAGCATAAATTTTGAATGGTGAATCGCATTTGCTAAGAGTAGTTTAGCGTATTTTTTAGGAGTATTATCTGAGGCAACAGCATCTGCCTGATACTCATGGACTTGTTGTAAAGATTTTTTTAAGAGATAAATTGCCGGATTAAACCACTGGAAAATAGCTGCAATTTCTACTAATAAGACATCCAGCGAGTGTTTTCGCCTTACATGGATTAATTCGTGTGCTAAAATTCTATGTTCATTTTTCAAATATTCCGGCGTAAATATCCAATTGAAAAAAGAAAAACAGCTTAAGTGTTCTGGTATAATTACCAGTGTAAAACCCAGCCTTTTCTCTTTCGGATTTTTTGAAATAAGCCGCATCAATTGCCATGCAGCTAAAAGCAGTTTTAAAGTAAAAAAGACCACTCCCAAAGCATAAACAATTCCTAACCAAAACCACCAGTTTGTAGATGATGTCGGTGGAGAATCTTTTAAGTGTTTCTGAGGTTCTATTTGTTGATTATCTTCTTCTTGATGGATGACACTAGGATTTAAATCATTACTTTGCGCTTTGTTATATTGCGCATCAGCAATGGTAAATTTATCTTGAATATACACTTCCAGCCCTGTTTGCTCTCTTTCGATTGGGAAATCTAATGCTGGTAAAAGAAAACAAAGAAATAACACAGCCAGCAAATAGATTCTGTTCCAATGAAAATGAGTAAGATTTCTAAAAAAGCACCAATATGCCAAGTACAGTATAAAAAGACACAAGCTGCTTTCTATTAAAAAATCGAACAGGACTGGTAAGTGCATAAATTTTTATTTTTTGAGTTCTGGAATCAAATCTTGAGGATTTATTTTCTTTCCATTTTGGATAACCTCAAAGTGCAAATGTGCGCTGAGCGATAAGCCAGTATTACCCACTGTTCCAATCTTTTCGCCTTGCTTAATTTGGCTTCCTTTTTTTACATTTATATCTCTTAGATGCGCATATAGGGTAATGGTTCCATCTGGATGTTTGAGTTTAACGTGGTTACCATATCCCCTATCAGAACTTTGAGAAACGATTACTTCACCATCAGCGGCAGCAATAATATCTGTACCTTCTGGCACCCTAAAATCAATGCCACTATGCATTCTAGTAATTTTTAGAATGGGATGAAAGCGCATACCAAAACCAGAACCAATTTTTCCATCAGGGTTTAATATCGGAATAATATAATTCACCTCTTCAAATACAGGAGCAATAGTTCTAATAACACGGTTTTGCAATGAAGCTTGATTATCATAAGATACTGAAAAGGCAGCAGTAAGCAAAAAAACAACAGGCAGCATCAATACAAATCTGAATTTAGATATTGCAGAAGATTTCTTTTTTGATAACATACAACTTTACTTTTTAAGTGCTGGAATCAAATCTTCTGGATTTACGCTTTTGCCATTTTGGATAATCTCAAAGTGCAAGTGTGGTCCTGTTGATAAACCTGTATTTCCTACGGTTCCAATTTTTTCGCCTTTCTTTACTGTATCACCTTTTTCCACTTCTAAATCATTCATGTGTGAGTAACCGGTTATGGTACCATCGCTGTGTCTTATTTTTATTTGGTTTCCATAAAGTTTATCCGAAAGTTCAGCCAGAATGATTGTACCACCAGCCGCCGCATAAATATCTGTTCCTAGCGATGCTTTAAAATCTATACCTCTATGAAACTGCTCTTTTTTTAGAATCGGATTCATTCTCATGCCATATCGAGAACTTATAGAAGATTCTTTAGTAGTTATAGGCATGTCAAAAGTAATGGCCTTTTCCACCTCAGGAACAAAAGTAGTTACTACAGAGACAACCTCTGGTGTTAAAGTATTTTGTGGTGTAAATGATGATGAAAATGCAGAAATAAGTAAAAAAACTACTGGTACAATCAACACAAATCTGATTTTTGATAATGCAGATGATTTCTCTTTTGATAACATAAGTATTCTTTTTTTAATGGGTAAAAATGCAAACGAGTTTACCAAATAGAGTTTAGAAGACTTGCTCACAGACTGCTGAAGGATCAATTCGGCATAGGTACGCTTGTCTGAATTTGCAGTGTTGTTATCTGCAATAAACTCGTGAACTTGGTTAATCGATTTTTTAATGAAGTAAGTAACAGGATTGAACCAGAAAAAAACGGTATACACTTCCAGTAAAATAACATCTGCAGTATGTCTGTCACGAATGTGCGCTAATTCGTGCTGGAGAATTGCATGTTTGTTTTCTAAATGTTCACTCAGAAACACCCATTTTCCAAAAGAACAAGGAGCTATATTTTTAAGCACTTTTACATGCACATATCCCTCTTTTTTCTCTTTAGGATTTTCTTTTATCAGTTGATATATCTGTGCAAAAGCGATTAGTAGTTTTAAAAGGCTAAACAAAAAGCCAATTAAATAGGCAAATATTACCAATTGCCAGATAGAAAAGCTTTTATCATTTTGTTGTGGAATTACATTTTCCTGTGAGTGCACCCAGATATCGCTAAAATTCTCCTCTTCGGGAAAATAGTGCGCAAGGTCCATGTCAATTTCTAGCAGTTTGCCACCTTCTGTAACTGGCAAATCGACTAGCGGAATAATTAAACCAATAAACAAGATACCTGTTAGGTAAAATCTGTTCCACTGAAAATGTGTGAGGTTGCGAAAAAAACTAATGTACAGGAAATATAAGATGCTTGTGCAAATGCTGGTTTCAAGCAGGTAAATAAAAAAGTTAGTCATTGGATTACTCTTTTGGGAAATTTTTGTCGATGATGTCTTTAATTTCTTTGATCTCTTTATTTGATAAATCTTTCTCGTTTACCATAAAAGACACCAATTTTTCATACGATCCTTCAAAATAGTTTTTGATCATATTTTTAAGTGTAAACTTGCTATAAGCCATCTTGGTAATTACCGGATAATATTCGTGGGTTTTTCCATATGCCTTATGCCCTACAAAACCTTTTCCTTCTAAAATTCTAATTACCGAAGAAATCGTATTGTACGGTGGTTTCGGCTCTGGCATTTGCGCAATTACATCTTTTACAAATCCTTTTTTAATGTCCCAAAGGATTTGCATAATCTTCTCTTCTGTTTTGGTTAGCTCTTCCATAAGACTAAGATATAACTTATTTTTCAGTTTTAAAACTGATATTTACGTTTTTGAACGTATTTTTCAGTTATTAATTATAATCTACTGATAATCAATTAAATATTTTTTATAGTTATATTTATAATAATGAGATGATAAAAAGAATAATACCGCTTTATTTATAAAATTAGGGCGAAATTAGAGTTGTAAAGAAGTAATTAACAACATAATTGAGCATGGAAATAGAACATGAAGTGTTTCTGAAAAATGAATTGATACAAACTTTTGCCAATTCTAACTGGTACGATACCGCCAATCCTTATTTTGGTTGTTTGAAAAACCTCAAAGACTTGAAGAGTAAATTACAAGATTATCCACTTTACATCAGAAGTTTTGGAGAGGGTTACCTGATCAATAATGAAGCTGAGTTTCGAGATTGGATAAAACACGTATTTGGTGGAGGTTTTGAAAAAGAGTTATAACTCTCCCTTTAATGCTTTGGAAATAACCTCAGCTTTGCTGTTTACCTGTAATTTGCGATAGATGTTTTTAATGTGGTAGCGAACAGTGTCTACAGAAATAAACAATTTGTCGGCAATGAGTTTGTAACTCAAACCTTCTACCAAGGCATCTACAATTTCTTTTTCTCTTTCTGAGAGATGCACTTTATCTTTTTTTCTGGGAGCCACTTTATTAAAGAAGTGCACCACCTTTCTGGCAATTTGTGGCGACATAGGTGAACCACCTTTGTGTAATTCTAAAATTCCTGACTTAACTTCTACCAGTGGCGTGTTTTTAAGCAAATAGCCAGTAGCACCGGCACAAAGCGAATCGAAGATTTTATATTCGTCATTATAGATGGTGAGCATAATAATATCGATATGTTCGAAGCGCTCTTTTAATATTTTTATCCCCTCAATCCCAGATTTTCCCGGTAATTGAATATCCATTAAAACCACATTAAACGCTTGCCCTTTATCTACAGATTCCATTAAATCTTCAACAGAGTTAAATTCTTCCACCTGTTTAAACTCATTGCAAGACCTCAAATAAAGTGCAATTACTTCTCTTATGTCCTTGTCATCTTCTACCAATGCGATTGTTAATGTATCCATCCGATTGTTTTTAATTAGACAATTCTAAAACATCATGTCTTAAGAACAATTCATTCTCATTCAAAAACTACATGTTTATGTTTTACAAAGTCATATCTTTTACTTCTAACAAAAGTCCGTTTTCGTTGTGTATTTGCAATTTTCCACCCAAATTTTTTGCTCTTTCTTCCATATTTCGGAGTCCGTTTCCATTTCGTTGTGCGCCATGTAAGCCCTTGCCATCATCATAAATTTTTAAGTCAAAAGTGGATTTGTTCTTTATAAACTCCACAGTCACATGCTGAGCTTCTGAGTGCTTGGCAATGTTGTTTATTGCCTCTTTGCAAATGAGATACAAATGCTGTCTTTTTTCAGCATTAATGAAGGTCTCAGGATTTACCCCTTCCGTTTTAAATGATGCTGTGATGTTTTTACTTTCCAACAGATTTAGTGCAAAGTCTTGAATTTTGTTAATCAGGTTACCCAAAGTATCGTTTCTGGCATCTATTGCCCATACAATATCAGAAAGGCTTTTAAGCGCATTTCTGCCCATTTCAGCAATTTTACCTATCAATTGCTGTCTATTACCAGAATCTGCACCAGAACCCATCAAATCTGCATATAGTGAAATTTTTGTGAGTGTCGCACCAATATCATCGTGCAGGTCACTCGCAATTTTAATTCTTAGCCTTTCTAGCTCCAAAGCGCGCTGCAATCTATATCGGTGAATGAGATAAGCCAAAGCAAAAATCGCAGTAAGCAC
Source organism: Chondrinema litorale (assembly GCF_026250525.1). GTDB lineage: Bacteria > Bacteroidota > Bacteroidia > Cytophagales > Flammeovirgaceae > Chondrinema > Chondrinema litorale. Next base: position 130,291 of record NZ_CP111054.1, on the reverse strand, counting down.
CAAAGCAATAAACCACCACCGCTGCCAATAAGGCGGAATTACTTCTACTTTTAAACTTACCGGATTTTTTAACCAGACTCCATCTGCATTAGTCGCTTTTACCTGAAACTCATACTCACTCGGAGATAAATTGGTGTAGGAAGCATACCTTCTCGAATCAGAATAAATCCATTCTTCATCAAAACCAAGCAAGCGATAAGCATAGCTAATCTTTTTGGGGTTTTTAAAGTCCAATGCTGCAAAATCGAAAGCGATAAACTTCGATTTGTAAGAAATGGAAATCGATTTGGTATAAGCTATACTCTTTTCAGGTTGATTTAATCTATCATAATCTTCATTTGCTTGCGAGCTAACAGACTTATTAAAAATTTTAAAATCTGTGATGTACAAAGGCGGCTGAAAAGTATTTAGTTGGATACTATCTGGATCAAAATATATTGGAAAAACAGTACTTCGAAATACAAATTTCCCACTACTCTTTAAATGTGAACTATGGGAGAAAGTAGTATTTTCTAACTGTTCATCAAATGAGTAATTGATACTTTGCAAAATCTCTATGGTTGAGTTAGATTGTTTTTGCGCAACTTCTACTCGGCTAATTCCTTTACTAGTACCTAGCCACAAAATACCATCACTATCAATTTGAATCGTGTTGATTAATTCACTTTCAAGCTTATTCTCCCCTACTACTCTTGTTACATTTAGTTTTGCATCAATTCGATTCAAACCTTGAGGAGTTCCCACCCAAACATGCTGCTCTTGATCTTCTGCTATAGATAGAATTGAGTTATCATTTAAACTCTGCTGATTTTCCCCATCGAAATAGAATGACTGAAAGCTGTTTTTATCTAATTGCAGCAAATGCAAACCTAGTTCTGTTCCTACCCAAATTCGATTTTGGCTATCTTCAAACAAAGCAGTGATGTTGGCATTGGGTATTTTACTTTCATCCTCAATTCCCCAAGATTCAAAACTTGCAGTCTCAGGATTGTAGATGCTTAAGCCAGACGGTGTTCCTGCCAAAATTCGCCCTTGTTCATCGCAGAGTAAATATTTTATGAAATGATGTGTGAGTGCACTTTGGTTATTATCAAATTCAAAATGAGTGAGATTTTCTGTTTTTGGTTGATACTTGTAAAGTCCGTTTCTTCTCGTTCCTAACCATAAATTATCTTCTTTGTCCCAACACATGCTTGTTATTGCCAAACCTTCAACTAAAGGATTGAGCTTTTCCAGAAATGCGACTTTTAAGCTTTTTTGCTTCTCCACATCATAAGCTACTAATCCTTGATTGTGATAAGTGAGAATAAGTTCTCCTTTGAGCCCTTCCACCCAAGTGTTTGGTGTTGAGGGAAAATTATCTGCCGCTGAAAAGGCTGTTGGAAACAAAAAGTGAAAAGGATTATCAGAATATTCTAACTTGAACAAACCACCACCCGAACTACCCAACCAAAGTCGGTTTTCATCGGCATACAAATCAAAAAAAGCCTCGTGAGTAAGTCCGTCTGTTTGCTCTGCAGTATAATTTTTAAAGCTGTTGTTTTGGGGATTAAAATGAATTAAACCACCATTGTAACTCGCTAACCACATTCCATTTTTCCCATCACTCACAATTGCATGAAGAGAGTTTGCAGAACTTTGCCTTTCTACATCATTTAGATTTACAAAGTATTGATGTGTCTTAGTTTCTGGATTAAACTTGTGTAAACCATAATAGCTGGCTAACCAAATTTTCCCGGCATCATCAATATAAATATCTCGAATTACATTGGCTTTAAAAGCCATATCTTTATCTGGCTGACTAAAGTAGTAATTGATAAACTTACCCGTTTTTCTATCGAATTTAGATAAGCCATTGCCCGCCTGACCAATCCAGAGATTGCCTTTGTTATCTTCTTTCAAACACAATAAATAGTCTTGGCTAATATTTAAACTATCACTTTCATTATGCTTAAAAACTTGAAACTCTCCTGTTTCAGGATTCAACCTGTTTAAACCTCCACCATTGGTTGCCGCCCAAATGTATCCATCTGAAGTAGCGGTTACAAAAGTGACCATTGGGTGGCTTAAACCAGTGCTGTCTTCTACATGATGTAGGTATTGGGTAAATTGATTGGTTTCTGGATTGTAGCAATTCAAACCATTGTTTGTACCAAGCCAGATTCTACCTTTACTGTCTTCTGCCAATGAGCTTACCATCTTGTTACTGATGGTAGTACTATCTTCATTCTCAGGCATAAACACTTCAAACTCATAACCATTAAAGCGGTTTAAACCTTCTATGGTGGCAATCCACAAAAAACCTCGACTGTCTTTTAAAATTCTACGAATGGTATTATTTGACAAACCTTGTTTGGTATCGTATTGCTTAAAATACAGCTTATCTTCTTGAGAAAATACAGAATAAGAAGTAAAAAAAATGCATATGAACGTGCAAATAATTAGGCTAAATTCCTTAGTAAAATGTAGATTTTTACTAGTTGGCATATATTTCCAGAGTGAAAAGTACTTCTTAGATTATTTATATAATTGTTAATTGAGAGAGTATTTGTGTCTTTTAAAAACAAACCAATTATTCTTTTTGAAGCATTAATAATAAAAGCAAAAATTGCACTAAAAACACATTTAATCACAATTTTCTACGTATATATAATACCAAGTAACCACATCCTACAGTAAGAAAATCATACTCTGATCAACTAACTATAATTAGCTTAATATCAACATTCGAGTAATAAGTTTATCAAATTATGACAAAAGAGAATAACGCTAATCTAGACGATGTTTTACATTTAAAGATCAGACTCTCAGAACTTAATTGCAAGTTAGACTTACTAAAACAAAAAGTTAAAAAACAGAAAAAAGATGCTAAAAAGCAGAAAGTCTAGCAGTTACAAAATTAATGTTCCTAGTTTTACAAAAAACTTTGGCTTATCTTAAATAAAGATAAGCCTTTTTATTTTCAACTACTTTTCATCATTCTCACAGAAAACCAACCTAACACCGCAATAATAATAAGCATAATTGCCCACAGCCAAGTCTTACTGATAAACAGTGGAGAAACTGGTTCTGGCTGTTCTTTTGGAATAATCTCTTCGCTACCCAAATTGATCGATTGCAAATCTTCAGGAACATTCTCCTCGAATCTGGCAATGTCATATTCTGGGCTAGAAAGATATTCTTGCCCATAAACCAGATAATATTCTGCTGGTTTTGTAAACCTACCTAACAACTCATATACGTTCCCTTTTACTTCTACTGAACTGATATTCAGCGGTTCATTGTCATAGTTTTCGACAATCACTTTTAGCTGTTGGGTAACTATATTCTGAAATTTAAATTCATTATTTTCTATGGAACTTAACACACCCGTTTTTACTGAGCTGTAATTATACTTCCAGCCTTTATCGGTGTTAAATCTATCTGTTTGGTACTGCAATCGCATATTTCTGTAGTAATCAAATTCATCTTTAATATTGAACTTGATATAACTTACAGGAACTTGCTGAGACAATTTTACCTCTAATACAGTTTGCTTTTGCTCTTTATTTTCAGTGACTTTAAAAGACTCGATTTTATAGTCTCGGTATTCCCCTTCGACTAGCTCATTAAAAGATACTTTCGCTGTTAACAGTTCTGGTTTTTCTTTAGCAGGAACTTGCAACCTAAAATATTTATACTTTGCCGCAGGGAAAGACAAACGGGTAAATTTATAATCTGTCAAATTGTTTTTGATAGACATAATTCTGTAATCTTCTAACACAGTAAACCACTGTTGCTGGTTCTGGCTACCTTCTAGTTTTACCTTCCAATCGAAATTTGACTGGCCAAAATCTAATACAATTCTATTTACCTTCTTACTACCTGGAATTTCGAGTGTATAGAAATAGTTCTGCCCATTTTTTGCCTGATTAATCACCTCAAAACTCACCTCATTTACTTCTAGCTGATCACTTTTTAGCTTTAAAATGTAGGGAGCTTCAATAGTATCATTTCCTTCTGAAACACCATAAATTCTAATATCACTCAGATTTTCATTGAGTTTAGTAAACATTTCATCTGGCAATTCCATGTTATGCCATTGGTTTGAAATTCCGCTTAATTTCCTTTTGTAACTGAATTGATCTATCTGCGCAAAAATACTGCTAACCATTAGCAGTAACATTGCCGTAAAGCAGCTCTTAACTTTCCACTTCATCTGAAATAACATGCTTGTATTTGTTGTAAATAAATGAGATGATTAACAGTAATATTCCCAGCGATACAAAAACAATTGTTTTTGCGATAGTATCGAGATGCGAAATATCGTAGAAAAACAGTTTGAGTAGCGTAACTGCCAATAAACCTATCGCTCCAATGCGGATGTGCTTTTTCTTTTGCGAAATACCCAATACGATTAAGAGCAGTGAATACACACCCCACAAAATACTCAATCCGAATTTGTAAGTTTGGTCTGAACCAGCAATATCCATCCAACCGATTAACTCACTACTTAAAATCCACAAGAGGGAAACATGAAACAGTAAATCGAAAATAACTCTGTATTTTTTCTCTGTAAACTCCTGTTTCACATACATAAAACAAGTGTACATTAAAACTGCAAAGAAGGCGATTGACACATAGCGTATACCAAGATGAAATGCCCCTCTGTTATAGTATTCGGCATTTTCTTGTAGCAAATAGCTTGTTCTTAAATCACTAATATCATACAGACCTTCTGTTAAAAAGATGCCTATTGCCAATATATTTAATCCGATATTGAGCATGCTCAATTTCTTGTTTTTCAGTTTCTTAAGATTGATTACTGAAAGTATACTCAAAAACAGCAGTGAATAATTAATTACCCAAATAGACTTGAAAAGCCTCAAGTCGTGATTCATAATAAAATCAGTATAGGAATCTGTTTCTGTATTTAGCTGAATTTCTGAAGCATAGTAAAGCTGCTCCCAATACATTTTTATCTCTAACCTAAAAGTACTGTAGAGTACAAACAAGAAAACTAATGGCAAACAATATTGAATAAACTTATAAAGCTTTTTCTGCTCTAACAGCTTCGCAGGATAATTTTTATTCTGATTGAGATAATTGATCAACCCAAAAAATCCTGAAACTAAAATTGAACTCAAGAAAGCTATATTGAACACTGGTGTTTTTGGTTGATCGTAAGCATAAGTGTAACTATCGTAAATATCTCCCCAATCTTCTAACAGGCTAAAAAACGCCAAAAAGAATAGTGTATAGGAAATCTTCTCGATAAAAGTGACTTGCTTAGTTCTGCCAATCCAGAAAAGTAATGCGGCTTCTCCTGCCCAAAGCAAAGTAACCCAGTTGCCATCTAACTGAACCGGAATTGCCATGGTAATAAATATCATTACCATTCCTAGTGCTAGATAAAGCAGGTTTCTATCAACTTCAGATTTTTTGTAGATGATTAAACTCACTGCAAAATGTAGTACAGCATTGAACAAGGTAAACAAGCCTAAAAGCTCTTTTCCGATTTCATGTTGATCGAGTATGGCAAAGCTTAAACCGAAAAACACAAAAGAGTTTAATAAAACCAATACGACATCTCGCTTTTCAAACTTCTCTTTTTGCATGAGTTTGTAAGCAAGAAATATGGCGTAAAAGGTAATAAAGTAAATAGGTAAAAATGTAAGCGCAATGCCAAAATGCGCTGAGCTATTATAGTCGATAACATACCAAGAGCTTACAATTAACCATGTAAAGATGAAAGCTGCATAGTATAGGGCTTTCCAGTACTTTTTAAAGGCAATAATGAGTATACCAATATTGATAATCGCCATATAAATGAACAATACCACTACCTTCCCCGAACCATCGCTCAAGAGAAACGGAACAGCATAAGCGCCAACTAAGCCAAAAACAGCAATAACTTGCTTATTGTAGTTAATCGCAGCCAACACAGTAAATGCCGTAAAGACCACCATTAATGCAAAAGTCATCTCCTGTGGTATTAACTCATAAAAACTATAAGCAGCAAAGGTGATAAAATACATGATTGCCATTGAGCCACTGAGCAATACTGCACTAAAGTTTGAATAGTTTTTCTTCAGTTTGATCGCAAAACCCAATAAGCCTGCACCAAGTGCATAACCCATTATAATTCTGGTTAAGGGACTAAGCAACTCATTATCAATGGCATATTTCACACCCACTCCTACACCAATTACGGTAATGAGAATACCTATTTTGCTTATTAGGTTTTCGCCAATAAACTTTTCAAGATTTACAGGTAGCTTTGGTAACTCTCTTGGTTTGCGAGGAGCCTTTTTTACTTGTTGAGGTTTCGCTTCAGGAATAGCATATTCTTCTGTAACTATGCTTTCTTTTACTAAATCCTCCTGCTGCACTTCTGCTTTTTCATCAAAAACAGATTGTTGTTCAGTCTCCGAAGGCTGATAATCAGCACTTTGCAGAAGTTTGAGCTGCTCTCTAATTGTCTTTATTTCTTTTGAAAATGCTTCGTGTTTCCGTTCGAGCACATCCAACCTTATAGTTAGCAGATTTAATTTTTTATCGCGGTCGTTCATGAAAAGAGCTGCCTAGGTCAAAAAGTATTTGTAACAGTTTTGCAACGTATCCCCTGAGTGAATGTTTCAAAAGAAGCTATTGCAAAACCCAACAATCAGTCAAATATAAATCAACAGATATTCAAATTTACAGAATAATGATGTTCTGTTAGCCAACTCTATTAAAAAATTAGTTAGCTAAAGACTTCCAAAAAAATATATTTTAACCAAACATGGTTTTCTGTTTTCCGAGTATTCTCATCTTTCCTTCAACCTCTTCGAGTTGATAGCCATACTTGGAAAAACACCACTCTTTAAACTGGAGATTATAATCAGGAAGCTTTAAACCAATAAAAGCTGTCATAAGCATACTGGTCTTAGCCTTATCGCGGTTGATTTTTCCGTTTTTGATAAATTTTGAAGTAAACAGCTTATTTTTCTCTGCATACTCTTCAAAAGCCTTCCATTCATCTTCACTCAAATCATTAATTTTAGATTGAGCCAATACAGAGCGGAAATCTTCAAACTGCTCTTTTAATTGAATAATTATGGCAGCCTCTTTTTGGTAAGAATCAGATTGTTTTCTATTCAGTTCTACTTGTTGTGTTTTTTCTAACTCAGGTTGCTTTTGAAATGCAGATTTCGGCTGGGCATTTCTTTCTAAAAGTGTAATTAAATAAGCAGCTTGATTTTTCACCTTTCCAGCTTTATAACCTTCTTTGGTATCGTTGATATGCGCCTTTATCAATGCCACATCTTTCTGCTCTTTATCTATGTATTTAATTACCTGCTTTTCTGTTAAACCCATTTCCTTCATATCTTCCTTTAACTCGTGATTGGGGTCGTTTATCAGCTCTTGCTTACTTCTATCTTTATTGTAGATATAAAATTTGATCGAAGTTACTTTTCTTCCAGTTTTGAGTTCTTCGTATTTAAACCATAAATCACACTTTTTATCCGGGTTATCGAAATTCCACTTCAATTCATCTTTTGCCGGATCAAGCACACGTTTCTTAAACATGCCATACTTCTTGTACTTCTCTGTCTCGATTCCCAACATATCTCGCAAATCCATCAACTCAAATACCCTTTCACCAATCAGTTCGAATGATTTTAGCAACTCATATATCCTAATTGAAAATTGGCTACGCATTCCCAAAACACTTCTAATATCGTAAATGGTAAACCTTTGCTTTAAGTCTAGCAAATAAGGTTTCAACTTGGGGTCAATCAATATTTCAACACAACCTTTCTTTGGTTTGTACTCCGCACTACTCACAAAACCGATATGGAGAAAGCCTCCACCCTCTCTGGGAATCTCCAACCTTCTGGCAACTAATGATTCAGACACCTCTCTTATTTGCTCATACACATTTTTAGAGCTAGTACCTGTCATTTTAATAAATTTCTTCACTGGTACTACATATCTTTGGAAATCTTTATCATTGGGTTCAATCTGTGCAATGGCTAATAAGTATAATTTATTCTCTGTGGGAGATAACTTATAGCGTGCATTAATTAGATCGTTCCCTTTGGTTACTAATGTGTTATTTTTTCTGTCTTCCATAAGATGTGCAAACCTTCTGTTTGCCTTAAAGATAACATCAATTTCCTGATGTTATCAAGTAAAAAGTAAAAAAATTTAGTTACACCCCAATAGCGTTATCTTTAATTTGTATTAGAAGAATACTCAAGTAATAAAAAAATCATAAACAACACTATATCAGATAGTTATAGTCTATTTATTCTATAATCATATAATGAGTTTAAAGCTTCACAAACCCCATTAATGTTACTTTAAATGTTAAACAAAGTATACGACTCTCAATCGACCCCAATAATGTTATAGTATAGCCCCATTTATGTTATCTTAATCAAAAATCTTTTCATAAAATCTTATTTTTCGGTAAAAAAATTTTATTAAATCTCGCAACAGACCCCAATTATGTTATCTTATACTTTGTTATATGGTCACACATATTAGCAAATCATCTAAAGGTAACACGACCCCAAAACAGTTACCATTAAAGATTTAGCTGAAGAATTTAGATTACTTCTATCAGCTCAAAAAACGTTATCTTATAACCCCATTTATGTTATTCTTATATGATAAATCGTACTTGTATCATCTTAAATGAAGATTTTAATCTTTATGTTTACCTTTAGCCCCAATAATGTTACCTTGCTTTACTATAACATTATTGGGGTTATTTATTAGCAATCCCCAAATATGTTATCATTAAAACCCTATTTATGTTATCCAAAGCTAAAAATATAATCACAAACACCTGATTATCAATTAATTAAAAACAATTCCCCAGAAACGTTATCCTCTCCCTAATGATGTTATCTTTTAATCCCTATAAATGTTATCTTAGTAGTATATATTTATAGTTATCTATTTGATTAACAACTAGTTATTTATTGATTCCCCATTTACGTTATACACACCCTTAATATGTTATCTATAAGTGTTTCAATAGATTGATAATCAAGTAATTATAGAGGGCTAAATATTAGTTAGATAGTTATAATAAAACACGTACGTAGTTTTTATTTGAAATGAAGAATTAGGTTTTTAAAGATAACTATTGAACTATTAGAATTCTGTAAACCCCATTTATGTTATTTTAATTTCCATGATAGTTTCTTTATATCTCAATATTATGTTTGATTAAATTATTTCTTAAGTCTATAATTCTACAATATCACTTTCTTATAATTGTATATTTTATCTTGCTGTTTTAGTATTTTGATTTAAAATATTAAAATGTGATAAAAATATATGATATAAATTAATCTTATAACACATGATATAAGATAAAATAAAAAAATAGGCTATTAAAATGTTTTATTATCACATGATAAAAACTTATATTTGTACTATAAGTTAAAAATATATAATTAAGTAATAGACTTTTAGTATATTTATATATGTCATCTCAGAAAGTTATAACATTTGCGAATCAAAAAGGGGGAGTTGGTAAGAGCACGATCTCTGCACTTGTAGCCCAGTTTTTATCAAGAAGAAATGTAAAAACATTATTGATTTCTGTTGATAGTCAGTCTAACAGCCCATCGTGGTTGGGTATTAAGAATAACCAAGGTAAAGAATTTGCCGATTTGGTTATTCAAGATTTGGAAATAGAAGATGTAGTTCACTCAGTGAATGATTACTTAGATGTGATTCCTAATTCGATTAGAGGTAACACCGCAGAGTTGATTCTGGCGGGTATGTCTAACAGAGAATTGCTTTTAAAACGCAAGCTTAAAAAGACAGATTACGAAATTGTAATTCTCGATGTAGCTCCTTCAATTGCGCTTGGAACTGCAAATGCTATACTGGCATCTACTCATATTTTCTTAGTTTCTTTGTTAGAAGAAGCTAGCTTAAGAGGTTTGGCAACTATCTCTTCCAAAATTAATGAGCTTAAAGAAAATGAACTACCAGTAGCAGATATTACTGGAATTATTCTTAACCGAACCAACATTTCTTTGCGCAGTGGACATGGAAAAATGTGTATGCAAATGGTAGAAAGAAATTACAATGGGCTGGTGCTTGATAATTATTTATTGCAAAATATTGATCTTACAAATGCTTGTGCCAGAGGAGAATTTTTAGAAGATTACAATCCGCAAAGTAAAGCCATTGTTAATGCCACAAGTTTAACCAACGAAATACTGGAAAGACTATGAAAAAGAAACAACTCTCAGAAGAGAACTTCGATTTTTTCAATGTAAACTCCGAATTGAAAAAATATGAGCAAAAGCCTGCTGCTACAGAAGAGGAAAATACTGAAAGTGCTGAGGTAAAGACAGAAGCTAAAAAGGCAAAAAATGAAGAGAAGAGTGAAGCAACTCCAGTAGTTAAGAAAGCTGCCACTACCAAAAAGAAGGTTTCTAAAGTTGATGAGCTTTTTGTGATAGAGGAGGAGGAGAAAGATCCTTTTAAAACAGTACAAGTTCGTACTTCTTTGTGGAAGAAAGCAGAAGAAATTTCTAAAAAGATTGAATCTAAAACCGGAAAGAAATATTCGGCAACCAAAGTGCTAAATAGAATATTAGAAGATTATTTTGCCTAATTTTAATAATTAGGCTTTTTAAGCTCTTTTTCCTGTATATTGAATTACTCCTCGTTTCACCTCAAATTGAGGCTTAGATGTAATAATTTGCTGTATTTTTCAAGTTTTTAGACTTGTCTAGTGAGCTATATGAACCTTTTGAAGTTTTTCTTATTCATCAAGCCTTTTAATGTCGTGTTCTTCTGGAATTTCTTCTGGTTTAATTCCCGATTTGCCCAGTACTTCTCTCACCTCACCATGATGGATTTTAGCTGTGCTTTCCATGCTTTCTAGCGAATCACCTTCTTTGATGTTGGTACGAGTAAGTTCGACTGCAAAATCTCGGCCTTTGAGGAGTAATAAATTCAAGTTGGCATCTTCCACCAATTTGCCATTAAATAACACTTTTCTGCCTTCGGTATCAATCTGCAAATAGTCAGCATCAGAAAAACCATTTTCTAAAACACGTTCCTTTAACCGCTCCAACGAGTCTTGTAATTTCGAAAATGCCTCAAATCTTTTATTCTTATAAAGCTCAATTAAAGCTTCTTCTGCCTTAATAAAATACCTTCTGGCTTCTCTTCCTTTGGCGTTGTTTTCCACCATAGAGAGCTCCTTGGCCATATTTAAGGTAAGTGCATAGTCGATGGTTTCTTGCTTTCCACCAGGGGTGTCTAAAATTTTAGATACCCTTACATAATCTTCATTTTCTAAGAATTCGTATCGCTTAATTCTGTTTCTAAACCAATCGGCAAATCTACTTTTTGGTCCCAGAAACTTGTGCAGTTCTTTGGCTGATACTGTTCTCCCGTCGTAAATTTTAATTAATTCCATACCCGTATATTTCAAAAAATGAAGATTGAAAGACAAATATAAAGTTAAGACTTTAAACTGATTTGAAGAAAAAAACAAACCCCTTCTTGTCATGAAAGATAACAGAAAAGGGGCTGTGATATACAAATATCACAGAATCAGGGATCAAGTGCGTCTGAATTATCTCTATGTAAAGATTCGATCTTTGGAGAAAATTCTATATCGTGTTGGTTAAGCCTTTTATGCAGTTGGTAAGGCACATAACCGAGTTCTTCCATCGAGCGTTTGTCGAGCCCCATATCGCTAATATAGTAACTTTGATACTTGGTCGTAGTTACCAGTGCTAACTTATCTGCAGGAATGCCATATTGGTAAATCAGTCTGGCTGCGTTTCTAAAATTGGTAGTTGTATGTCTGGCATGTGGCTCAATTAGAATAGCACTTTCGGGTATTCCCAAACGTTCAATCAAGTCTTTTTTCATTTCAATTGCCTCGCAAAAAGGAGTTTGAAATGGGTGTACATAGCCACCAGAAACGATAATTAATGGCGCTTTTCCCTCTTTGTATCTTTTGGCAGCCAACTCATCGCGCAGTTTACCTAATGGGCTTAAAGCTAAGTGTGCTTCATCTGGACCATGACCGGGAACCAGAATTACCGAATATGGATAGTCATTCCAATTGATGTTGGGGATGTGCTGTAAGGCTGTTGCATTTTCCTTTACCTCCATTGGTTCAAATCGCGCTGCTTCATCTCTGTTGTTAATCTCCATTAAACCCAAAGTAAATGCCAATGAAGGTTGAAAGAACAAGCTCATTTCATCTGTTTGCTCAGCCAAAATGCCATTTAAACAATCCACCAAACGTTGATAATAAACCCCATTTATGTTATAGCTCACAGAGTCAATCTTTGCATAGTGAGGTTTTTCAGCAAGTGCATAAACATTTATCAACCTGTTTATTCCATTTGCTGCATCTTCCCAAGATTTTAAAATGAGGCTTTCATTATCTAGCTCATTGTAAAGTTGGAAATAGCCAGAAGGTTTTATGTGTTGTTCGATTAGTTGCTTAAAAATTAATGATGATTGTGTTAGCTTTTGCAATTCTTTACCAATCAATTCAATTTCATCATCAGTCCATATTAATCCATTGGTGTGGCAGCTAAGGTCCTCTCGGCAGTTCTGAGCAGCATTTTGTAAAGCATTTTTCTTGTCAGATGCAATTTTTGAAAGTGTACTGTTTTCTGCTAGTACTTTATTGAGTTCAGGGATTTTCTCAAAAAGCGTAAGTAGATAAAAGTTTTTGTCTTGCACATAGTTGCCAGGGTTTACTGGATTGTAAAGTCGGTATTGTTGTCCTAACAAAACGTAGGGGAGAATAAAGATTAGCGCTAGAAGAAAGATTGTTTTGTTTGTAGTCATTAATTTATTGAAATATCTGAGTATTGAATTTTGATTTGAAGCTGCAATATTTGCGAATAAGCCCCGATAGCACAAGCTGGCATATTACCGAATAGTGACAATTCTGGTAGCGGAATTTTAAGAATGCCAATCAATGGCAAATAGCATTCATTTTAAGCCCATTTTTAACAATCTCTTGAATGAAACTTAAAGGAAAATTAATGGAGTAAAAATAGAGGTTATCTCATTCTATATTGAAGGGATAATTAAGTGTTAATAATAATAATACTTTTAAATTTTTATTTAAAAATCGCTTTTAATACCATAAATTGGCGGGTAGTTAATAAATGCCATACTATTTTTTAGCTATGTAATAGCTTTCAAAATAGCTAACAAACTAAACTCATTTAGATGAAGATAAAACTACTACTATTAATTTTTGTAGCGTTTCCACTGATTAGTATAGCCCAAATTGTAGATATTCCAGATGCTAACTTTAAGTCCGCTTTGATAAACAACCATATAAATAATTTTCTAATTGATACAAATGGAGATGGTGAAATTCAAGTAACCGAAGCTAATGCATATAGTGGCGGAATATATGTGTCGTATGAAAATATTTCAGACTTAACTGGTATCGAGGCTTTTATAAATATAACTAAACTTAAATGTGATAGAAATAATTTAACGTCACTTGATTTGTCTCAGAATGTAGCTTTAAAAGAATTATATTGTGGGAATAATAGTATAAGAGATATAAATCTATCACAAAACAAATCTTTAACATATTTAGATTGTACAGAAAATTTATTAGAAAGTTTAGATGTTTCCGAAAATACAGCATTAGAACTTTTATACTGTTACAATAATCAAATTAAAAGTTTGGATGTTTCAAAAAACATTGAATTATCTAAATTAAGATTTAGGTTTAATCAAATTAAAAGTTTAAATATATCTCAAAATTCAAAGCTCAAAATATTAGATTGTAGTGAGAATCAGATTGATTTATTAGACTTATCTTCTAATATATTCTTGACAGAACTAGATTGTTACAATAATAATATTGAGAAATTAGATGTAACAAAGAATACATTTCTTGTTAGATTAGAATGTAGAGGCAATCAACTTTCAAGTTTAGATGTTTCTAAAAATATCTCTTTAAGTTATTTAAACTGTGCTGGAAATCATCAAATATCGGGATTAGATATTTCTGCAAATACTTTGCTTAAATCTTTAGAGTGTCAATATAATGATTTGAGATATCTAAATCTTGCAAATGGCAGTAACAGTATTCTTGAAGAAGTTGATGTAAAAGGAAATTATTTTTTAAGGTGTATTCAAATTGACGAAGGCTTTGTGCCGCCTGAGACTTGGGTAAAAGGTGAACATGCTAGTTTTAGTAATGATTGTAGTAAAACTGTAAATATTCCTGATCCAGTTTTTAAATCCATTCTTGTTGGGGATGAATATATAAATGTAAATGGAGATAGTGAAATACAACTTGCAGAAGCCAATGAGTATTTTGAAAGTATAAATATAAGTAACACATTAGTTGAAGACCTAACAGGTATAGAGGAGTTTACTTCTTTAATAACTTTCCATTGTGTGGGTAGTCAATTGAAAGAACTCAATCTATCTAATAACAAAGCTCTGCAAGTACTTAGTCTTGGAGGAAGTCAATTAGTGAAAGTTGATTTATCTAATAATACTGAATTAGAAGAATTATCTTGTTATGAGAGTAAATTTGAAGTTATTGATTTATCTAATAATACGAAACTAAAAATTTTAAAAAGTTACGATAATCAAATAGTAAGTTTAGATCTATCATATAATATAGCTCTAACTGATTTAATATTATTTGATAACAAAATATCTTCACTGAATATCTCTAAAAATATCAATTTGTCTTCCTTAAGATGTTCAAGGAATAAATTTACTTCATTAGATATTTCAGGAAATATTAATTTGACAGATTTGTACTGTGTTGGAAATTTTTTAAGTGAGTTAGATGTGAGTGAAAATGTTTTGCTTGAAAGCTTATACCTAGGTGATAATCAGCTTAATAAACTAGATTTAAGTAAAAATATTGAATTACGAGAATTGTCTTTTGATCAAAATCAACTTACAGAGATAGATGTGTCAAATAATGTATTATTAAATAGTTTTTACTCTTCTGAAAATCAGCTAGTAAATTTAGATTTATCAAAAAATCCATTATTAAAAAATATTACTTGTGTTAAGAATGATTTAAGATCATTAAACATAGCTAATGGTAATAACAGTGCAATCGAATATTTATGGGCAACTGATAACCCTCAATTGAGATGTATACAAATAGATGAAGGTTTTACCCCTCCTGATGATTGGGACCATTTAGAGTTTTCTTATAACTCAGATTGTAGTTCCATAAATCAAGAAATAGTAGAAATCCCCGACGCAAATTTTAAGCAAATTCTTGTAAATGACTATTCTATAAATACAGATAGAGATGGAGAAATCCAACGTTTTGAGGCTCATGCATATGAAGGGACATTGGATGTAAGCAACAAAAATATTTCAGATTTAACAGGTATAGAAGAGTTTATATCTATAAAAAGACTTTATTGCTCAAATAATAATTTAACATCATTAGATGTAACTCAAAATGTGAAATTGCTTGTGTTAAGATGCAACAACAACTTTATTGAAACATTAGATATCTCTCAAAATATAGATTTATATTCTCTAGACTTTAGTGAAAATAAATTAACATCACTAAATGCATCTCAAAATACTCAATTAACAGATATAGTTTCTCTTTCTAATGAGTTGAATTCAATAAATATTTCTGGTTGTGAAAAATTAGAATACTTAGATTTAAGACATAACCAATTAAATTCTTTAGATATTACAAATAATGAATTGCTTGAAACATTATATTGTTCGAGTAATCAATTGTCTAAATTAGATGTTTCTAACAATTCGTTACTTACTACAATATCTTGTTATAGTAATCTATTGGCATCATTGGATGTATCAAATAATTATATCTTAAAGCAATTAAGTTTTACAGATAATCAGATTTCATCAATAGATGTATCAAATAATACTTCTCTTAGTTCATTGAATTGTTCTAATAATAAACTTACATCAATAGATGTATCAAATAATATATTATTAAGGACACTGGATTGCGCTGAAAATCAATTGACTTCATTAGATTTATCAAAAATAACTGAATTAGTAAAGTTAGAATGTGATAATAATCAAATATCAAAATTAGACATTCGTCAAAATATAGCATTAACTGATGTGAATTGTCATAGTAATGAGTTGAAGTCAATAGATGTATCTGAGAATATTGCATTAAAAAACTTAACATGTTATAATAATCAGATTTCATCAATTGATGTATCAAATAATAAGCTTTTAAGTTTTTTCTATATAAAAGATAATTTATTTGAGGATTTAGATGTATCAAATAACCTATTACTTTCAACACTTATGTGTTCTGGCAATCAATTAACTAATATTGATTTATCTCAAAATACTAGTATGAGATATTTGGATTGCTCCAATAATCTATTGACCTCCCTTAATTTGGCAAATGGTAGTAACACATCAATGTATGAGGCATATTTTACTGAAAACCCAAGCTTAAATTGCATACAGATAGATGAAGGTTTTACACCTACAGAAACTTGGCTTTTTGATGAACAAACAAGTTTTAGTGATAACTGTGATAAAACGATCTGGTATGCTGATACAGATGGCGATGGCTATGGAAATGCAGATAGTATTGTAGAAGCAACAGATCAGCCAGAAGGCTATGTGTTAGATAACACTGATTGCGATGATACAGATGCAACTGTGAATCCAGAGAAAGTGTGGTATGCAGATACAGACGGAGATGGCTATGGAAATGCAAGCTCAAGTATCCAATCATGCGAGCAACCAGAGGGCTATGTGTTAGATAATACAGACTGCGATGATTCAAACAAGACTGTATATCCAAATGCAGTAGAGTTGTGTGATGGTTTGGATAATGATTGTGATGGCGAAATAGACGAAGGTGCCACAGAGATGGGCACATGGTATGCAGATTCAGACGGAGACGGCTATGGAAACCCATTAGCAAGCATAGAATCGTGTGAACAACCAGAAGGTTATGTTGCCAATGACAGTGATTGTGATGATGCAGATGCAGCTATCAACCCTGAAAAAGTGTGGTATGCAGATGTAGATGGCGATGGTTATGGAAATGCAAGTTCAAGTACCCAGTCATGCGAACAACCAGAAGGCTATGTGTTAGATAATACAGACTGCGATGATACAAACAAGACTGTATATCCTAATGCAGTGGAGTTGTGTGATGGTTTGGATAATGATTGTGATGGCGAAATAGATGAAGGTGCCACAGAGATGGGTACGTGGTATGCAGATTCAGACGGAGACGGCTATGGAAATCCATCAGCAAGCATAGAATCCTGCGAACAGCCAGAAGGTTATGTTGCCAATGACAGCGATTGTAACGATGCAGATGCCACTATTAATCCAGAGAAGGTGTGGTATGCAGATGTAGATGGCGATGGTTATGGAAATGCAAGCTCAAGTATCCAATCATGCGAGCAACCAGAGGGCTATGTGTTAGATAATACTGATTGCGATGATTCAAACAAGACTGTATATCCTAATGCAGTAGAGTTGTGTGATGGTTTGGATAACGATTGTGATGGTGAAATAGACGAAGGTGCCACGGAGATGGGCACATGGTATGCAGATACAGACGGAGACGGCTATGGAAATCCATCAGCAAGCATAGAATCCTGTGACCAGCCAGCAGGTTATGTTGCCAATGACAGCGATTGTAACGATGCAGATGCCACTATTAATCCAGAGAAAGTGTGGTATGCAGATGTAGATGGGGACGGCTACGGAAATACAAGTTCAAGCATTCAAGCTTGCGAGCAACCAGAAGGCTATGTGTTAGATAATACTGATTGCGATGATTCAAACAAGACTGTATATCCAAATGCAGTAGAGTTGTGTGATGGTTTAGATAATGATTGTGATGGTGAAATAGACGAAGGTGCCACGGAAATGGGTACATGGTATTTAGATTTAGATGGAGACGGCTATGGGAATGGAAGTTCAAGTATTCAATCCTGTGAACAGCCAGCAGGTTATGTGGCAAATGACAGCGACTGTGATGATACAGATGCCACTATTAATCCAGAGAAAGTGTGGTATGCAGATGTAGATGGGGACGGCTACGGAAATGGAAGTTCAAGCATTCAAGCTTGCGAACAGCCTGAGGGCTATGTATTAGATAATACTGATTGCGATGATTCAAACAAGACTGTATATCCAAATGCAGTAGAGTTGTGTGATGGTTTGGATAACGATTGTGATGGCGAAATAGATGAAGGTGCCACTGAAATGGGTACATGGTATGCAGATATAGATGGCGATGGTTACGGAAATGCGAATTCAAGCATCCAATCCTGTGAACAGCCAGCAGGTTATGTGGCAAATGACAGCGATTGTGATGATACAGATGCGACTGTTAACCCAGAGAAAGTATGGCACGCAGATGTTGATGGGGACGGCTATGGAGATGCAAGTTCAAGCATTCAAGCTTGCGAGCAACCAGAGGGCTATGTGTTAGATAATACCGATTGCGATGATACAAACAATACAATTTACCCAGGGGCTGAAGAACTATTAGATGGATTAGATAATAACTGCGATGGAATTATAGAAGATCAAGTTGTTAGCTATAAAATTGGAGTCTCTTTAAGGGCAAAAGATAATCAACAAATTTCATCAGCAAATATAGTTCTTTATAGTATAGCGACTGGTTTTGAAGTAATAGCTGAAAAGAGCTGGGATAATACTTCTACTGTTTTTGAAGATATAGAAGAAGGTAACTATGTTGTTAAAGTAATCCCAGATTCTACACTTCACCCTAATTTGCTAACTACCTATTCTGGTAATGTACTGTTACTTTCAGAAGCTACACCGATTTCATTAAGTAAAAACACATCTATCCTTATAGAGGTTTTAACAAAGTCTAGTACTAATCAAGGTAGTTGTACAATTGAAGGTTTTGCATTATTGCAAGAAGGAAACAGCGGGGGAAGAGTTTATCAAAGTCTAGAAGAAGGTATACCACTACCCAATGTGCCTGTTTATGCTGAGTATGAAAGTACAGGAGAAATAGCTGCAAATGCAATTTCTGATGAAACTGGTTGGTTTAGATTAGAAGGCTTATATACTGGGGAGTACGTAATAAAAGCAGATTATAACGGTAAAATTATAGATTTAAACAGTTCTCAGGTCTCATTAGAAAATGAAAATTCTACGATTCAGATATTTGTGATTATTGGTGATGAAAAAATCTCTTCTATCGTAGAATCAGTAACTGGCATTTCAGATATGCTACTTCAAAAAGGGATAACCATTTATCCTAATCCTGTAACTAGCTTACTCATTGTAGAGCTAAATCAAAGTATTACCGATGTGAATATCAGCATCATGAATGCATCAGGTAGGAAAATAAAAGAACAAGCATATTCAGGAAATAAAACTACATTTGAGTTGAAAATGGATGAACTAGCAAGAGGTATTTATATCATTAATCTAGTTAGTAGTGATGGCATTGCAAACTGGAAAGTTGTAAAAAATTAACTAACGAACCCAACAAACATGGCAAACAAGATTATAATTACACTTTTGCTGAGTGTAATTGCAGCAACTGGCTTATTGGCTCAAAGTGAACTAACTGAAAAACATCAATTGGTAAGTGGAACTCGTGTGTGGATGATTCCGCCAGAAGGAGCAGTTCCCGGAATCGGTTTTAACGGATTCCAAATAGGGGAGGAAGGCGCAATTAACGTGATGGAAGTTAATCCTGGCAATTATTTCTCTAGTACCGAAAATGTTTCAAAAGAAAAATTTGAAACTAAAGGTATAAAAATGATGGATTTAGAAGAGTTAGAGTTAAATGGATATCCTGCCAAATATTTTTGTCTGCAAAGTGTAGATGATGAGACCTCTAAAACGCATAATCTAGTTTTTGGCGATAGTACTTTTTCTGTTATGCTCATTGGTGTAAATCCGGGAGTAGATGAAAATATGGATGCAGCAATGAAAACAGCCTTGCTTTCAACGCAGTATCAGAAAGAGATGGAAATAGACTATATGGCAAATGCGCCTTTCACATTAGATGATAGCGAAACAACTTTGAAGTTCGCGCAAGCAAATGCCAATATGTTTATTTTTACACCCGATGGAGTCACAGAAAATATTCAAAATACAACTATGTTGTTGGCGATTCCTTTGCCGTCTGATGGACTTACCACACCATCTGCCACTTGTGAGCTTATGCTAAATGGTCTCAAAGAAAAAGGCATTACCGACATCGAAATAATTAGTAGCGAAGAGCATAATATCAACGATTATACGGGGTACGAAATAATCGCTAAATCTACCATGGAAGGCAAGATGCTGAATATTTACATTCAAGTTGTAGCGGAAGATAAAGTACAAGTAGTTTTGCAGGGCATATCCGGTGGCGAAGAGTTTGATGTAGAAGTGTTTAGAGAATTGACACAGACTTTACACTTCAAATAAGTGGTATGACGACCAGACAAGAACACTTGGCCTTTTGTAGAATTTGTGTTTTAAGAAAGGCTAATCCTAAAATAGGCTTGGTTTGTTAGCTCACAGATAAGCATGCCGACTTTGAAGAATTTTGCGAAAACTTTGAGGAAGAAGAAGGGAAGAAAGAACAACATCTTGAGCAAAAGTTGAAAGTTTCTGGCGATGAAGAAGTAGGAGACCCTGTTAACTACGAAAAGAATAAATCGCTTGGTAAGTTTATTTTCTTTGGTGGGATCATCTTCTCCATTATGAGTATAGGAGCAGCTAAAGAGTTTGGTGGTTTATTTATTTTGCCTTTTGGTTTAGTGCTTTATGGAGCTAGACAATACATGAAGGGCGTAGAGCAGGAGAAGAATCACAAAGAATTTCAAAAGCTTAGTAACAAGTTGAACGAATATCAGAATAAAAAATCCTGAAAATTTTTCACACCTCAAATAGCGTACGGTCTGACTATTTAAAATTGCCATATAAAACATTTAAATAGTCAGATTATGTATGCAAAACCTAACATGTCACAAGAGCTATCGGCTCACGATTTTTTTCCTTATTTATTTCTTGTCAACCTATTTCCAATAGAGGTTCTGTTTCTTATCAATTTGGTGGTTACGATTTTTTTAGAGTGGATGTCTGAATAAAATCCTCAGCATGGGTTTCTAATGGGCACGACTAACAATATTCCTTTTTTAACAAAACCTGCTTTAAAAAAATGACCCCGTCTAGAATCAAAAAATTTCAACTGCAAAGAAATTCTCAGCCAAATAACAACGAACAAACAAATTATGAAGTCGTAATCGATCAATTATTAAAGCACAAAATTTCAATGAACCATGCTTTTGAAAAGGCTAATACCGAAGAAGAAAAGCTTGAGTTTCTATACAGTTTGCTCAACTATATTCAGGTAAAGCCAACTGTTTACTATTCGGTAAAGAAAATCCATGAGCTGTTGCGTGTGTTCTTAAAATCAGAATACAAGTACAGTTATCAGCACCTCAGAGATTTAACGCATGCATTTATAGGTGCAGATAACGAGTATCAGTATCAATTGCCTTATCAGCTATTATTAGATGTTTTTGAAAAAGAAATACAGGAGAATGGTTTAACAAATGAAGTGGAAGTGCTTTTAAAAGAATTAGTTATAACTGAAAGAAGATACTTTGGTGCAGAAGAAGAAAAAATTAATAGGAGAATTGCCATTTTGCTGAGCGATAAAAGTACTACACTTTTTGAAGGCAATGATGCGCTTGGCCATTATTTAGCTTCGCAAGACTACGCTAAAATAGAGCCTGTAATCCAATTTTTATTGAAAGGCTCTGGTAATTCAAAGCCAACAAAAAAATGGTTAAAAGAAGCCGAAAAGCTATTAAAAGAGCGAAAAGACGACTATCTACAAGAAATTATTCATGTTTGGTTTGATATCACCATATCAACCCTTGGTAGCATCCATAAATATTGGAAAGAAATAGATAGCTATTACTTTTTTGGTGAAAAGAACATACAAATTGTAAGAGGTGCTATTTGGCTTTGTGCTTTAATTAACGATGATAAACTTTCTGCCAAGATTGAAGAAATATGTCATCTGTCTTTCAAAAAGATTAGAGGTCATGGCGCTTTGTCTGTAAAAATTGGAAATGCTGGTTTGTATACATTCTCAATGTTGCCAGCAGAAACAGGCGTGTTTTTCATCACCAAAGTAAAAATGAAAACCAAATATCCATCAGTACAAAGTCATGTTGAGCGGTTGCTCAAAGAAATGGCCGAAGCAGGAGGAATGGATAAAGAGGAAATTGAAGAAATCGCAGTTCCGAGTTATGGATTAGGTGAAGATTTTACCTATTCCGAAGCATTTGAGAAGCAATCTTTCACCGCCGAAATTAAAATAGAATCGCTTAAAAAAGTGAGTTTGGGTTGGCAAAACAGCAATGGTAAAAGCCAGAAATCGATACCCAAGATTTTGAGAACAGAAAAGAAAGCCGATGTGAAGAGGATACAAGAGCTGAGAAAAGAGATTCAGGAAATTTTGATAGCACAAAGAGATCGTATTGAAGAACTTTATCTTAAAAAGAGACGCTGGTCGTATGCAATCTGGCAAAAGCGTTATCTAAATCATGCATTTATTGGTTTTCTAGCGCAAAAGTTAATTTGGGTTGCCAACACAGGAGAGCAATCTAATGCTTTTATTTATTTGGATGGCAAATTTGTAAATGCATTAAACGAAGAAGTAAAGATTTCAGAAGATACTGAAATACAACTTTGGCACCCGATACACAGCAAAGAAACGGAAATTAGCCAATGGAGAGCGTTTATGTATCAGCATCAGATACAACAACCTTTTAAGCAAGCTTTTAGAGAAATTTATCTGGTTACGGAGGCAGAAAAAAATACCTTTAACTATTCAAATCGTTTTGCAGCGCATATTCTCAAGCAACATCAGTTTACGGCACTTTGCAAGCACAGAGGTTGGTCTTACTCGCTAATGGGTGACTGGGATTCTCATAATACACCCGTGAAACGAATACCTGCTTGGGGAATTTCTACAGAGTTTTGGGTAGATTCTAATTTGCAGGGAATCCAAACTTCTGGCAATGGTATTTTTATGTACATATCCACAGATCAGGTGCGCTTTTATCAAGATGATAGAAGATTGGCGATGGAAGAAGTGCCCAAGATCGTGTTTTCTGAGATGATGCGTGATGTTGATATGTTTGTGGGTGTAACAAGCATTGGCAACGATACCAATTGGCAAGATGGCGGCAACAACGACATGTATACTTACTGGCACAGCTATTCATTTGGAAATTTAAATGAAATTGCCAAAACCAGAAAAAGCATTTTAGAGCAACTGGTTCCTAAATTAAAAATAAGTGATCAATGCAGTTTCGATGGAAAATTTCTTATTGTAGATGGCCAGTTGAAAACTTATAAAATTCATTTGGGGAGTGGCAATATTCTTATGAGCCCGCACGACCAGTATTTGTGTATAGTTCCAGATAGAAATAGCGATCAGGAAAAAGTGTATTTGCCCTTTGAGGGAGATCAAATGATTTCCATCATTTTAAGCAAAGCCTTTTTACTAGCAGAAGATCATAAAATCACTGATCAACTAATTCTAAGACAATTGTAAATAAAATAAAAGCCCATTTATAATCATTTATGGGCTTTAAATAGCATATTTATGCCAATTTTTAGGATAAAAAAAGGTTCTAATTAGAAGTTGTCTAAAGTTTTTGTTTTGTAACCTAAAGAAACAACTTCTTAAAAAACCAATATTAAAACAATCAAGATTGACTAACATCAATCATTTTAAAACAAAATTCTAATCCGTTTATCTAATCTTATGAGAAAAGTTTTCACCCTTGTAGCAGTCCTTTTATCACTGTACTTAAAAAGTTATAGTCAGGAGGTGGACAGTTTGGCTTTAATGTATGCTGAAATAGAGTCATCGCTCAATTATCAAAAAGGTGTAATTGAGTTGGAAGCAGGGAATGCGATTTTACACGTGCCAGAAGGTTTTGGCTTTTTGGATAAAGAGCAAAGTAAATATGTGCTTACAGACTTATGGGGCAATCCAGAAGATGAAACTGTTATTGGTTTATTGGTTCCAGACAAAAAAGGAGTACTTAACAGCGATAGTTGGGTTTATAGCATCAGTTACGATGAGGTGGGTTATATCGAAGATGATGATGCTGAAGATATTGATTATGATGAGCTGCTAGAAGAGCAACAAAGTGAATTAAAAGCTGCAAACCCAGAAAGAGAAAAGTTAGGTTATCAAGCTATTGAGTTGGTGAGTTGGGCATCTGATCCTTTTTATGATAAAAATAAAAAAATTCTGCACTGGGCAAAAGAGCTAAACTTTAAAGGAGATAGTTTAAACACTCTAAATTACAACCTAAGAGTATTAGGCAGAAAAGGGATGTTTATGATAAATGCAATTGCTTCTATGAGCGAAATGCCAGAAGTAAATGCGAGTATCAATCCTGTAATTAACAGTGTTGAGTTTAAAGAGGGAAGCAAGTATGCCGATTTTAATCCGGAAATAGACAAAGTGGCTTCTTGGACGATTGGAGGTTTGGTTGCTGGAAAAATTCTCGCCAAAGTAGGTTTCTTTGCTGTGTTAGCAAAGTTCTGGAAACTGATTCTATTAGGTATTGCATCAGTAGGCGGCGGACTTTGGAAAATGATTACAGGTAAGAAAGAAGAGGAGGTATAAGCTATAATCGACCTAATATTATTTAAATACTGTTTGTTCTTTATCTCATAAAGGCAGGCAGTATTTTTTTTAAATCAAAAAAATTCTAATAAAGAGCTATTTAGCCGCATTTTATTTTAATTCTAGCTGTTTTTTCCTTCATAAATCAATTAAAATTTAAAAAACTATTATTAAATTAGTTATGAGTTGAATAAAGTGAGTGATGGTGGGTTATAATATTATTTACCTCTGATACACCTTTTATGACCATAGCAACAGACTTTTTTCAGGAGGCTAATACTTTACAAAGTACCAATCCAGAAAAAGCAATTGAATTATATAAACAGTCAATAGAAGCAGATCCTACATTTTTAGATGCTTATAATGGATTAGGAAATATTTTGCTCAATGCTGGAAAGAGAGAAGAAGCCATAAAGCAATACGAAAAATGTATTGAGTTAAACCCAGAATACAAATGGGCTTACTTTAACTTAGGATTGAGTTATTCAATCATTGACATAGACAAGTCGGTTGAATATTACAATAAGGCAATTGAGATAGATCCTGTTTATGTAGATGCTTATTTGGCACTAGGAAATATTTATCTAGGTAAAGGATTAATAGAAGAGGCAAAAGCAAATTACGAAAAGTGTTTAGAGATAGATCCAAATTTAAGTATAGCTTACTTTAATTTAGGTTTGCTGCTAAACAAAGCTGAACCCGAAAATGCAAAAACTAATTATGAGAAGGCCATTGCTCTCGATCCGAATCGGGTTGACTCATATTTAGGTTTAGGAAACATATATTTTGATAAGAATGATTTTTCAAAAGCAAGAGAGCAATACCTAAAGTGTATCGAACTTGATGCAAACTACGACTTGGCTTACTTTAATGTCGGACTTACATACGAGAATCGTGATAATAGCAAAGCTAAATACTACTATGAAAAAACAATTTCAATAAATTCTTCCTTTACTTATGCACTCAATGGTTTGGGTAATATTTATTTAGAAGAGGGTAACTTGGAAGAAGCCATAGTGAAGTATGAAAAATGTATTGAAATAGATCCAAACTTTATATATGCTTATCATAATCTGGGGCTTTCATTCGAAAAAAAGGATACCGATAAAGCGATTGCATATTACGAAAAAGCACTTTTAATAGACCCTAGTTATCCCCACTCATACTTTGGTTTAGGTAAAATATTCCAAGAAGATTACAAGTTTGAAGAAGCCAGACTGAAATATGAAAAATGTATAGAATACAGTCCAGATAGTTATTTAGCTTATTACAACATTTATGTAATTATTTCGCAAACTAACAATGAAGAGCTGGTTACCGATTTTGTAAAACTGGTAGAAGAAAAGAAATCTGCCTATGGTTATTGGGCATTGGGTAATCTCTATAATTATTTTATTAAAGATTTTGATAAGAGCTTGCACTACTACAACAAAAGTAGAGAGCTAAAAGAAATGAAAGAGATACTTTTAGACATCTCTAACCATTACGATGCTACAAGTAATCTTGAAAAAGCCATTGAAATATTAGATGAAGCGATAAGTCAAGATAAAGAGAATGTTTACACCCTTCATAACAAAGCCAATTACTTGTTTAAAAAAGGTGAATATGATAAAGCTAGAAAGTTGTGCGATGATGCTTTACAGAAATATGAAGACAAGCTAGAAAGTGATAAAACATTTAGTAAAGACCCAAGCAATTACCTCTATGTAGGAGGTATTTATTTTGAGGTTTTAGGAGAATATGAAAAAGCCATAAAATTATTTACCAAGGGATTAAAACAAGATGAAACGCATTTAGGATTGCTACTGGCGCTAAATAAAGTGTATGCAGTTCAATCTGGTATAATGATAAACCCTGATGTAAGCTTATACTGGAAGCGTAATGCCAATTTAAAAACGGCCGAAAAAGTGTTGAAAAAGCCATTTGTAACGGCACAAGATCAGCTTACTATGACTGAGTTATATTTTACCGAAGAAAAATACGAGAAAGCGAAAGAGTTGATTAACAATTTTCTTAAAACTGGTAAAGAAAGTGCGCCTTGGTATAACCTAAAAGGGCAGTTACATTTGATTAAAGATGAGTTTAAAGAGGCGGTTTGGGCGTTTAAAACAGCCATTAAATTAGAACCACATAATTTAAGTTTGACTCTTAACTTAGGTAATGCATATCTGAGGAATAAAGATTATTTTGATGCTGATAATATCTTTAAGAAAATCTTAAAAAGAGACCCTAACAATGTTGATGCTTTAATTGGTTTGGGTGAAAGCATTATGCAAAGGTCATCCGACGAGCCAGATGAAGCCATGTTGGAATCCGCAGAGAATTACTTTAAAGATGCAGTAAGACTTGGCAAATCTGGCGCAGGCTCTAAAAGATTAGATTTACATGCTCCTAAATCAGCCAATAAAGAGCGGGTTTATAAAGATATTAAACTGTCTGACATTTATTATGCTTTGGGCTACATCAAAACCAAACAGTACGAAGATTTTAAAGTAGGTATTAAATCTGCCTATCTTAATGATAGTTTAAATTATTTTATAAAGGCTTGTGAGTGCGACCCAGAAAACCATAAGGCGCTTGCCGCAAAGAGCAAAGTAGAGAAATATGTGAACACCAACAAAGAAACAAATAGGTTAGAAAGTTTTGGTGCTGTACTAGTAATTGCTATGGCCTTTATATTATTTGTTGGTAGCCAGTATTTCTTTTATTTCGGTACAAAAAGTAACGACCAATACATTTTGAATGATAATGCAGTTGACTATTTGGAAAGCATCTTATCCGATGTTGAAAATGAAATAAAAGATATTGACAAGCTTAAAGGGATTAAGTTTGAAGACAAAAATACCCTTGTAGAAGCGCTAAAATCTATGGCAGGCACAGATTTTATTCAAAACAATAGTGGCCTAATAGACAGCATTGATTTAAAAGTTTCTACTGATGAGAAAGTGGATTTACTCCCAGCCGGATATTATGTTCTAATTTCTTTTGGCTCAATTGTATTTATGATTGCCGGCTTGTATCTGCCGAAAATCTTAAAACTTAAGGTTGGTGTGATAGAATTAGAAAAAAACCAGCCTACAGAAATGAACAGTATCTCGCTCATTGGTATTCTTTCTCCTGAGAAAAGTACTTCTACCGAAGTGATGAGCATTTCTTCTATAGGAATCCAGAAAATACAATCAGGGCAATTAGCCTCAGTAAATATACCCTGATTGAAACATTACAAATTATAGATGACACCTAGGTTAATTCGTCCGGCATTGCCTAATTGGTTTCCGTTGAGGTTTTCTGCAATAGGAAGTTGCAAATAAGTTTGTAGTGTTACTTTATCGCGGTTTATATCCATGCCTACATTGCCAAAAAGAACAGAGCCACCAGAGTGGTTTTGTGTAGCATCTAAATAAGTGTTATAGCCGGCAGTTTCTAAAAATGCACCCGCTTTTGGAATAAAGCTCCATTGGTTTTTCCGCATTTGGTAAAATATATCTGCTTGTACATTATAGCTATCTGCAAAAAGGTATTGGTTCACACCTGTTTCCGATTTTTTGTAATTCATGCTTACATAAAAACCGTATTTCTTCATCATGTTAAAGTATTGGTAATTCATTCTGATGATGATCGCCCAAGCACCTGTTCCGGGTTGTATAATCGGGTCGTATACTTCTCCGTATGCATCTGTTTGGCTGTGTTGTCCAGTAGGTACATTTACTGCAAAGCCGGGTCTCAAAATGTGCTTTGCCTTTCCACCATCGAGTTTTATCATATAATCTGCACCTAGGGTTAAATCTCCCCAACCTTCCAAAGTCATTAAACTATCTCTTTGTGGGTTTGGTGCATCAATCACTTTTTCGTAGTAAACCACATTTCTTTTATAAGGCAAAATCATCATAATATTTACCTTGTTTTTAATGGTGTAGTTTCCGCGTAACTCCCAAGTAGTGTAGGTTTCGTAGTCTTTTTGGGTTTTATCTGCATAGAAGCCTGCATCTTCTGGCTCGTGCATGGTGCTTTTTCTAGACATTATGAGGTTATGGTTTTGGTTTAAATGCCCGTAGCCGTTAAACACTCGATGTCTGTAGTAAATACCGAAGTAGCTTTTATTACCAATTAAATTGCATTCAAAAAGATTACAAATGTCGCATGCTTCTGACTTTGCCGAAAGGAACCCGGCAAATATGCATAATAGATATATTTTTAATTTCATAATTTCTTGTTTGGTCTGATCAATCTTGCATGATCTCAAATAGCATAATCATAGATTGTTAAAAGGGATTGCTCAGTGTAGTATCTGAAATGAATGAATAATCTGTAAGGGTGTGAAGAAATGCTTTAATCGCCTCTTTTTCAGCATGATCAAGTGAAACTCCCGGCTTGGGTTTTCTAGCTGTAAAAAGCGAATCTAAAGAAGGAGAACTCAACATACCTGAATCGTAATGGTTCAAAATCTCATTGATGGTTTTAAAGCGACCATCGTGCATATATGGAGCAGTAAGCATTACATTGCGTAGAGTAGGGGTTTTAAATCTACCCAAATCTTCTAGCTTT
This sequence comes from Chondrinema litorale, assembly GCF_026250525.1. Classification (GTDB taxonomy): domain Bacteria; phylum Bacteroidota; class Bacteroidia; order Cytophagales; family Flammeovirgaceae; genus Chondrinema; species Chondrinema litorale. The sequence continues at coordinate 101,091 of NZ_CP111054.1, read as the reverse complement.
AAAGTAACTCTATGCCTGCCCTGAGCTTTGTGTTCTGGCTCCATAGGAAAGGTATCGCTTAAGCCATTGTTATGAAAAAGAAAGTCAGTAAAGAATGCACCTTGATGGCAACTGCTACATTTTTCCTCAAAAACCTGCATGCCTTTCAATTCTACTTCACTCAATGCAACTCCTTCTTCATGTCTCATAAACTGATCATATTTTGAATTATCAGATATGATGGTTCGCTGAAACTGAGCCAAAGCCCTTACGATATATGCTGTATGAATAGTGTCAATGCCGAAAGCTCTTTTAAAATGTGCCCGATAATCTGGAATCGCCTGCAACTCTTCTACCAATTCTACCATGTCTTGCCCCATCTCATCTTCGTGAGTGAGCGGTGCAAAAGATAAAGATTCAATATTCTTTACGCCTCCATCCCAGAAAAGCCCTTTGTGCCAAGCAATGTTGATGATTGCCGGTACATGCCTTTCCAGTTCTTTGCCGGAAACTCCTCTTACAGAAAGGCTAGAACCTTCTGTAAATGCCATTCCTTGTATGTGGCAAGTCGCACAAGCTATTTGGTTATTTGCCGAAAGTATGGGGTCGTAAAACAACTTCCTTCCCAAACTGATGCCTTCTATGGTAAATGGATTCCTTTCTGGATAAGGTACAGAGTCAGCTAGGTTAGAAGCTACTTTTACAGTTACAAATGGATTATCACTAGCAATTTCTTTTTTCTTCTCTTCACATCCCTGAAAAATAAAGAAAAAAGCAGCCGAGACCAGCCAAATAAATAGATTGCTTTTCAACAAAATATTTAATGGAGCACTTAGCATTTTTAAGTGACTTGCCTGATATTTTCTCGCTGCTTTTTTCATGTTTATATTATTCAGCAGATGAGTTCATTACATGATGTAGCGTAAACATATTCGCATATGCATCTGCAATAAGGGTCGCTTTATCAGCCGGGCTAAACATAACACCTGTAAAAGTAGCATCTGTTGCTGGTAAATTTACACCCAAATCATTCAAACCAACTGCTTCAAAAATATCATTTGCTTGCACTTCAAACATAATATCGGTGGTCATCTCTCCATTGATGGTAATGGTTGATGGAAAATCCTGCTCAAAAGTTCTGTAATTATCATCAGTACCAATATGGAATCTGAAAACAACATCTTCATTGGTTGAAGTATTAAAATAAGAACCTTCCCAGTTAATAAACTTATAACCAGTTGCCCAACCCCAGTCCATACCTAAACCACCTTGTAAGTCTCCTTTTTGGTAAGTATCTGTATTTGCATTGGTAGTTGGGTCTACGCCAACAGAAAACTGAATACCAGTATAATTTCCGGCAGGAATATCCGCGATTTCAATAGCCTCTTTTAATGCAGAAGTATCGCTAGCTTGCCCGAAAATATAGTATGAATCTGGAATTAAATAAGTGCTGCCATCTTCTCCGATAAGTGTAACATTACTAATGATGTATTGAAAGCGGGTAAAAGTGATTTCATCTCCGCTGGTAGCAGTAAAGTCTGTAGCGAGCTCTACATCGCTGGTGCCAATTACATTTGAGAAATTGATGCTTATCGTACCTGCTTCGGTTACATCCTGAGTATCGTCGTCATCGTCATTACAAGAATTGAAAAATGCGAGTGTGAATGCAAGAAATATGTATTTACTAATTGTTGAAATTTTCATTGTTATGGTATTTCGTATAAATAATTCATAAAAATTTAGATGTATGCAAATGCACCAATAGCTAGAGTTGCTATTGAGAACATCTGAAAAGGGTACTATGAATTATGAAGCAATGGGCGGGCGAAATACCTTTGAGTTTTCAGACTCAAGAAGAATGAAACTGTAATTGGAAAAGTTTTGCAGTGTGGAAACTTCAGCTACATCAAAATGAATTTCTTCATTCTGTAATTTGAAAAAGTCGATTTTATAAAGAAATCCGGGATTTTTGCTTTTTTGATCATCCGGAGTTTCGTTTCCACTTTGCAGGTTTTTATTCATAAAGCATTTCCCATCGCAATGCATTTCTGGTTTATCGGTATTCTCACACAGGTACTTTGCTATGTTCTGCTTATTTATTTGATAGCAGGTATTTACAATAGCAAAGCGCATATTGCCGGTGAGCAATACCAAAATGAAAAGGATAATATGGAAATGCTTTTTTATCAAGCTTTTATTAGTCTTCTACACTGCTGATGGAAAACATATTATTGGCATAGTTGGCAGCTACTTTATTCGCAATAGAATCGAACATTACCACATTGTTTGTTGTAAAATCTATGGTGTTTGGTTCTTTAAAAATCTGCGAAATTTCTGCATTAATGTTATACACAGCTTCTTTGCCTTGAGCTATTTCAACAGTGTCGGTACTCAACTTAATGGTTTTATAGTTAGAATCGCTACCGATATGCATTACCAAACCAGCAGGAGTATCACTTCCATTTAAGTGTCTACCTTCTAGTAAAAGAAATTTATAACCAGTGTTCCAGTCCCAAGCCATGTTGTTAGTTGGGTCGAGTGCACCTACATTGTCTAGCGAATAGTTTTTGCCATTATCTACCCCAACAGCAAACTCTAATTGGTTGTAGGTTTCTATCGGCACATCATCTATTTCAATCTCATACACATTGCTTTCGGGTAATCTTTCCACTAAATGGTAACTATCTGGCTCAAGATAAAAAGCGCCTGTAGATGTATTTCTCAGTTTTACATTGCTGAGGTAAAACTTAAATTCAGTGACTGTATAGACATTACCTGCCTCGTTGGTATACTCTTTACTATCAAGTTCTAGTGCTTCGCCATCGTTTAAGATGTTTACTACAAGCTTTATGCTTCCAGTGTTATCTTCTTCAACAGGGTCATCATCATCACAACTGAATAGCGAAACTGGAATTAGAAAGGGTAAAATTTTAATCAATTTATTCATAGCTTCTATTCTTCAAAAGGGTTTGAAAATTTTTCATTGGTTATAAAGTCATCATCTGTAAGCATTTTTAAAAATGCGATAATTGCCTGTTTCTCATCGTCTGTGAGGTAAAGTTGTATCGGGTCTCCCTCGGAACGAATCTCGTTACTGGCTTCAATAATCAGCGGATCGAGTGTCTCACTTGTAAAGATGTGTTGGTCGTAATGTTCAAGTACTTCTTCTAAAGTGCTAAACCTGCCATCGTGCATGTAAGGTGCTGTAAGCTCAATATTTCGCAAGGTGGGCGCTTTAAATTTACCTTTATCGGTTTCGTTGCCAGTTACTTCTTCTAGTCCTGTGTCGAGGTCTGCATCTTCATCTAATCCATTATTATGGAAACCATTAAAAGCAGAAAGGTCGCCAGTGGTTAATACATTGGTGTGGCAGTCGCCACAGTTACCACCTCTTAAACCTGCTTGCGGAATTGGATGCGTAAAAAATAAATCTATACCCAATTGTTCTTCAACAGTAGGTGTATATTCTCCCTTTAAATATTGGTCGTATTTTGAGTTAGAAGAAATAAGCGTACGCTCAAATTGTGCAATGGCTTTGCCTATATTTTCGGAGGTGATTTCCTCAGATTTAAAGGCTTTTAAAAACAATGGCGGATATTCTTCTGTAGCTTGTAATTTGGCTACAGCATCTTCTAAACTTTGGTGGAGTTCGATCTCATCTTGAATTGGAATGAGTGCTTGCTCCTCTAAACTTTCTGCACGACCATTCCAAAAGAATTTTTTATTCCACAACATGTTGGAGATAGACATAGCGCTTTTTGTACCTTCTATACCATCAATTCCGGCACTTACCGATTTGCCATCGGTAAAAGCCAGTTCTTGTAAGTGGCAACTGCCACAAGACATGGTATTATCGCCAGAAAGCTTGGTTTCGTAAAAGAGCATTCTACCTAGTTCTATGCCCTGCACTGTCATCGGGTTGTCTTCAGGAATTTCGTAGTTAGTACCGAAATAGTAAGGTAAATCAGCCTCCAAATCATAGCTTTCTGGGTAGCTGATATCTTCTTCTGGATTATTGTCGTCGCAAGCTAGCAAGAGCACCAGCATGCCAAGACAGTAAATTAGTCTATTCATGTAAATTGGTTGTCAAAATTATTTTGCCACTAAAATTCGCCTATTTAGACAGCTAAACAGGGCATAATCCTCCTTAAAAGGAACATTTATTTTAGCAAAATGATTTTGGTGGATGGAAAATCTGAGTAGATAATTTTTGAATAATTGTGAATCTGTAAGGAGTAATTCCTTTTTGTACTAGGGGGGAAGGCATTGCAGTTTTATTGAAGCAAAAATCTTCGGCAACAGTAGATACAAAAAACATAGCCATTGATTGACTTAGCTGTTTTTTCTCTTTTTGTTCCTGATCTTGCTCTAACTGCTTTTGTAAATGGCATTTTGCCATACACATAGTCATGGGTTTTTCCTTATTAATACAAAAAAGCTCGGTGAGCACTTCTTTGTTCAGCTCGTAATTTAATACGATAAAACTCTGGCTAAACAAGCCAAATACAAATAGCTGAAGGGTTAATATGGAAAATAGTTTTTTCAACGCTACAAATGTAAAGGCTTAAAATTTAAAACCAATAACTCATCCCAATTTATAATGAAGCTTTCACAATATACATCAGTAAAAAATCCGATTACTGAGCTGATAATTAAGCCTGAGTGAGACTGATGGCAAATTAATGTCAAACTAATTCACCGTCAGCTAGTTCGATTACTCTGTCGCAATTGGCGGCAAATTCATCGTCGTGAGTTACTGAAATAATGGTTTGCCCTCTTTCAGCAGCGAGTTCTTTAAAAATGTCGAATACAATTTTGGTGTTTTTAGAGTCGAGGTTGCCAGTAGGTTCGTCACCCATAATAATCGCCGGCTCGTTTATTAAAGCTCTGGCAATGGCTACACGCTGTTGTTGCCCACCCGAAAGTTTGTTAGCCTGTTTTTCTGCTTGAGGTTTTAAACCCAACAAATCGAGGTTTGCCAAAGCTTTTTCGCGTATTTCTTCTTTGGGTTTATTGCCCAGTTTTAATGCTGGCAACATCACATTGTCTATCGCGGTAAACTCTGGCAAGAGGTAATGAAACTGAAATACAAAACCGATGTGTGCATTTCTAAAAGCGGCTAGTTCGTTTTGGGTTTTTCCAGTTACGGGTGAGCCGTTAATTTCTAGTTTGCCAGAATAGTCTGTATCCATGGTAGATAGCACATACAACAATGTGGATTTACCTGAACCCGACTTACCAACGAGTGCCAGAAATTCGCCTTTTTTTACCTCAAAGTTTATATTCTTTAAAACCTGAAAGGTTTGTGGCTGATGAAAATATTTTTCTATGCTTTTGGCTGATAATGCTAAATCTTTCATAATTAACCTCTTATAATTTCTACAGGGTCTACTTGAGATGCTTTTCTTGCTGGCAAGTAACCAGCTACGAATGTGGTGATTACCCCAAAGACGAATGCCATTACATAATCCACCGTTTGGAATTCCATTGGCAATGAGTCTAAGGTGGCTATTTTAAAAGGAATATTATCTACGATTGATGAGATGATGTAGCCGAAAACCATTCCGACTAGGCCGCCTAAAATCCCGATAATGATGGATTGTTCCAGAAATATTTCAACTATGTCTTTGCCATCAAAACCCATAGCTTTGAGTATGGCAATTTCCCTGATTTTTTCATTTACAGACATGTTCATGATGTTGTAAATCCCGAAGCCTGCTACTAGCAAAATCGTTAAAGAAACAGCTACCGCAATAATGTTTCTCAAAGCATTTGCCGCATCTAATTGTCCGTTGGCTTCTTGCCAAGGTTCAACTTTGTAATTGGTAATGGGGTTAATCTCTTCTGCTACTTTGGTAGCCGTATTAAAATCTTTAATGTTGATCTGAATATCGGTAACATAGCCCATGTTTTTAGATAGAATCTGTCTGGCTGTGCCGATTTTTATATAGGCTTTTGAGTTATCTACACTGGCTAGGGTAGTGGCTAAAATTCCTATAATTTTATAGTTTCTAGTAGCACCATCAGCCGTGGAAACAATAATGTTATCATTCACTTTTAGGCTGAGTTTTTTGGCGAGTCCTTGCCCCAGAATTATTCCATCGTTTCTATGGTTTAGTTCATGCCAGTCACCATCTACCATATAATCTGATGTTTGGAAAAGTAAATCTTCATTTTCCACATCAATTCCCGAAAGCATGCCATTTACCTTAATAGAACCATTTCTAAAAAACACATTGATGTTTACTTGTGGCGTTACCGCATCAATTTCAGAATAGTTTTTAAGCTGGTTGATAATTTTTTTGGAGTTCTTAATGCCCTCAGTGTATTGTATCACTTTCGGATTTCTAATGTTTACCGCTACATCATTATTTACATAGCGGCTTAATAAATTAGAGTTGTCTTCTGGTAAATCGTTATAGATTCTCACATGAGACAGCGTGCTAAATGCAAGACCAGTTTGTGTGTCATTTACACCCTTCATAAAACCATTCATAAACACATACATCGAGATGCCAAAAGTTACACTCAGCATGGCAACAATCACCTGTTTTACATTAGATGTGAGGTGTGTAATGGCAATCTTATGGTTGGTTTTCTGGAACGGTATATACCTGTGTATTTTGAATTTCATTTTACAGCAATTTTGTCAGAAGGATTTACTCCGGCGATAATCTCAACCCAATCATCATTTTTGATTCCTGTTTTTACCGCTACTTTTTTGTTTTTGTCTTCCAGCATCACACTGTCTCCCTTTTGCAGATACTCACTGGGAATGATAACCACACCTTGTTTTTCACCAATAATAATGTTGGCTTGTAACTGTGTGCCATCGTAAACTTTTGGTGTGGTGCCACTAAAAGTAGCTTCTACAATAAAAGATTGTTCTTGCTTATCGAAAGAGGGATACACTTTGCTAATCACAGCATCATATAATTTCTCCTTTTCGGTATTAAGCGAGATTACCGCCTTTTGCCCTTCTATGATGTAGTTGATGTCTTCTTCCGCTACAAATAACTTTATCACAATATCTCCACCTCCAATTCTGGCAATGGCTTCTCCTCTTTTTGCTAATTCGCCTTGGCTTTTGTTAATGTCGAGCACCTTTCCGTTGATGCTTGATGAAAGGATGTAATCGCTATTATTTTCTTGTTGGATTTTGAGCTGAGTAGCCGCATTATCCAAGTTTAAGTTTAAGTTGCTCTTTAAGTCTGCCAGTGATTTTTCTTGTACTTCTAGGTTGTTTTGAGAAGCTTCGAATTGTAATTTTATCTTGTCGAATTCCACTTGCGAAACAGCATTGCTCTTTACCAAACTGGCATATCTTTCATAATTCTTCTTATCAAGTTCAAGTTGATTTTTTGCTTGTTCGATTTGAATTTGCAATTGCCTTATTTGTGGCGAATCTTCATTTGCTTTACTCAATGCTTCATTGTAATTGGCAATGGCATTTTCGAGTTGCGCAGACTGCACATCATTAGAAAGAGTAAAAAGCGGTTTATCTATCTTTACGCTATCGCCTTCTTTTACATAAGCTTTGGTAATGTAACCCTCTGTATTGGCAGTTACAATATATTCGTCTGACGTAGTGATGTGGCCACTGGCAAAAACTGCATCAATCACATCTTTTTCGACTGGCATGGTAGTTTGCTTGTTAGAGCAACTTACCAGTAAAAGGCAGTAAGTTGCAATTAGCAGTATTGTATAGAGTTTTTTTGCTTTCATCTTATTAATTTCTAGATAATAGAGTAGCATAATAGCTGTATGTATTTGAGAGTGCATTTAAGTAGGCACTTTCGGCTTTTAGGTAGTCTTCAAATGTTTTGAAATATTGGTCAAGGCTAATAATTCCTTGTTCGTACTGTTCGAATGATAAATCTTTATTCTGGCTGCTGAGCATAAAATTCTCGTACACAGCCTGCATATTGTCTACACTAAATCTGTATTCGTTTAAGAGCAGCTCGTCTTTGGCTTCTGTTTTTATCTGTTCATTTAAAAAGTTGGTACGCGCAATTTCAGACTCTATTTGTGCAGTTTTAATTTTATTCTTATTCCTAAATCCTGTAAAAACAGGCACATTAATGCTTAGAAACAGATAGCTGTAGTCTGTCCACGAACCACTGTCGAACTCTATGGCAAAATCATCTCTAAACTGTTGTTGTCCCCAGTAAAAAGTGGTGTTGAACTTGGGTAATTTGGCTGTTTTTTGGAGTTTCAAATTCAATTCAGAACTCTTGAATTGATACTCGTAAACACTCAAGTTTTTATCGTAGCCAAGTTCAGATTGATATTTCCAGTCTTTTATTTTGGTTTCCACCTCTTCTTCAAACACCAATTGCTCGGCAGATTTAAGCCCCATAATTATTTGGAGTTGGTTTACGCTCTGTGCCAGTAATATTTTATTAGTATTAATATTCTGCTCGATGTTGTTGGCATTAATCTCCGCTTGGTTTACCGCAAACTGATCAACCAAACCCTTCTCAAATTTTTGACTGGTTAAAAGCAAAATGCTATCTGCTACATGTAAATCGCTTTTATTGATGTTTAATGCCTTTTTGGTAATGATGGCAGTGTAGTAATAAAGAGCGACTTGCTCCTTTAATTTTTGCTCAAATGCACCTGTCTGCAAAGTGGCTAACTCTTTATTTACCTCTGCAATCTTTTTCTGTGTTTTGGCTTGCCAGTCTAAAATACTTTTAGTGGCTGTTACACCTGCATTAAAAGTGTATTTCTGCCCGAATTGTGCTGCTACTGTTTCTCCCGGTTGCCCAAATATTTCGCCTGGTAAAATGGTAGTGGGTAGATTTATATTGATCTGTCTGCTTGCACTAGCCGAAACTTCTGGCAACATGTAGTTTTTAGAAGTTTTAAATTCTGAAGTAGCTTTTTCTTGCTGTAGCAGATAGATGTTTAAATCAGGATTGTTTTCAAGAGCGAAGTCTATGGCTGTGGAAACCGATTGTAACCTTACAGTGGAGAGACTATCTTGCGCATAAAGCGAAGATAGCACTCCCTGTAAAATCAACAAACCATAATATATTGCGCTGAACTTCATGGGTTTGTATTTTATGCTATTGTTTATTAGCTGTATCAAAGTAAAAGGGGTAGAGAATTATATTCTTGTCCAGATTTTGGTTCTGGAAAAGCCAAATTTGGAAGCCGTAATTTCTAACAAATTACCATCAGGTTTTATCGTGATCTCACAGTTTGCGGTTCTGCCTTGTTTGGCACTGTAAACTGTTCCATCAACCCATTCTCCATCGTCGTACTCTAGGTCGTAAATAATGGTAAGGCCAACTATAGGTCTTTCTCTTAAATCGCGGTCTGGATTGTTTACATCGGTTTTGGTTTTGCCCTCTGGTGTTTTGGGTTCTTTGAGCCATACTATTTTGCCGAAGTATTTATCGTCTTCTTTGTAGATTTCTATGTTGGCAGATTTCTCATCGTTTAACCAGGTACCGATAATAGTATCGGCACTTGGTTGTAAGGAAACTATATCCAAATTTGCGAATAATATTAAAATGTATAAGGGTATTCTTAACATGGTTGTATCGTTTTGTTACTTACGATACAAAGGTGCAGGGAAGTAAATGGATGGGAAACCTATATAAAGATGAGTTGAACAAATGTATTAGTGAAATGTACATATGTTGTGGTGAGGTGTCATGGGCTTATTCGGGTTTTTCTATCCAAGAGATAAATGGAGTAACTTTTAAGCGGCTTACTATGGCTTTTTTTGGAATGTTAATCTTTAATTGTACAATTACTTTTCTATTAAAATAAGGAACAATCTCTTTAATCGCATTGCGGTTAACAATCATCTGCCGGTTAATTCTAAAAAATTGTTTGTTGTCTACAGCGTTTTCTATCTCATCTAGCTTTTTAAAGATGGCAAACTTTTCTCCTTTAAAATTAAAGATATGTACAATCTCGTTTTCTAGTAAAATAAAGGCAATATCATCCACAGAAATAGGAAACATCACTTCTCTGTATCTCACAATAAACGATTTCTGAAATTCTTTTTTCTCATTTCCAAACTGCTTGTATTGCTCTGGCGGCAGTGTGCCTTTAGTTAAAGAGTTTCTCAGCTTTTCTATTTTGCCTAAGGCTTGTAATATGTCAGATTCTTTAAAGGGTTTTAAGATATAATCTACGCCATTGCTTTTAAAAGCCTGCATTACATATTCGTCGAAAGCTGTGCAAAAAATAACTGGGGTAGTTACTTCAACGGAATCGAATATTTCGAAGCTTTCACTATCTGCCAGTTGAATATCTAGAAAGATGAGATCTAATTTTTGTTGGTGCTTTTTGAGGTAAGCAACAGTACTTTCAACACTATCGCAAATATTTACTACTAAATAGTCGGGCTGGTCTTCAATAAGCTCTTTTAATAGTTCAGCCGTTTTTTTCTCATCTTCTACAATGAGTACATTCATAATCAAAATAGTTTAAGCGTAACCGTGTAATTACCATTTTCTTGTTTTATTTCTATACCCTTGTTAATGCCAATAAGTTCATATCTTTTTTGCAGATTACTCAAGCCAACTCCCATAGATTCTGATTTGCGCTTTTTGGGCTGAAAATTATTGCTTACAGAAATAGAGGTATCGTCTTGCTGAAATATTTTAATATGTAAAGGTTTCGATTCTGACACGATATTGTGCTTAATACAATTCTCTACTAGTAGTTGCAAAGCAAAAACAGGTATATCGTAAGAAAGTGCCTCCTCTTTAATATCCATCTCGGTAATTAATGCATCTTCGTGTCGCACTTTTATCAGATACAAATAAGCATTTAAAAACAGTATTTCTTCTTTTAAACTAACCGTGTTAGATTTTCGGGTTTGTAGAATTTGTCTGTAAACATCAGATAGGTTGAGTACAAAATCTTCTGAGTTTGGGCTATTTGCTCTTATCATGGTGCGTAGCGTGCTAAGAGAGTTAAATAAAAAGTGAGGGTTTACCTGTTTTTTTAATTGCTCTAGTTGTGCTTTGTAATTTTCGGACTTAAGCATGTAGTTTTCACCTTTTAATCTTTCCACAGAGCTACTAGACTTAATGGTATACTGTATGGTTAAAAAAAGTGCCGAAGCTACACCCAATTTTAAGACTATGTTCCAGTAAGAAACATAATAGGAGAGGCTTATAAAATCTGGAAAAATATAGTGTTCACAAGCTATTAGTAAAGCAATACTAATGGCATTAGCTATTACAATGACAAAGTAATTAAACTTTTCTGATAATTTTTCATTCAAAAACCAAAGAAACAGTAAGAAACAGGATACAAATAACCACCTAGGAGTTATTTTTAAGGTGTTAAAGTCAAGGCTTTCTGTTCTGTTGTTTAAGATGTTGAGTGCTGGCAATAAAAAACAAATTATAAAAGGTAGTGCTTTTACTGCCAAGCTTTGTTGCCTTAAAGTTGGTGAGGATAATTCTTGATTTGTCATTTTAAAGAGCCATTTTAGCAATAGTCTTTACGAAGTAAAGAAACAAAATAGTAAGAAATGATATTACCTTTTATAAACATTCAAAAATTTGGACGAATGGATATAAAATTTAAACAAATGTGAATATTGTTATATCTTTGAGGATATTGCGATTGTAAGTATTATTTAGAATATTAAACTTTTTTTTAGTTAAAAACAGAATTATATAATGGATTAACTCTCTTTTTTAGAAGTATTAATTAATGTATATGGGGTGTTTTTTTAAAGAGAAGATTATTATGCTTTATGTCACATGAGGTATAAAAAATATCACAATTAGTACAAAAATTTTAAATTTCAATATTTATTTAGAGATTTAGGGAAAATTAATTCTATGAAAAGCGCAACAGTTGATTTAATTAAAAGGGATGAACAGAAGATTTTAGATGAGTGGTTAAATGTTCTTAAAAGAAGCAATATTTACAACTTTCAAATATCAGATGAACCTGAATTATATAATGAAATAAAGAATTTTTTAACAGAGCTTTCTGATGTTTTAACGCCAAATACTTTTGATGTACATTCTCCTGAGTTTATTCCATTAAAAAAGATGGTGGTAGAAATTGCCCAAAAAAACACAGCATTGGGTTTTTCTGCTAAAGAGAGTGCGTTATACATATTTAGTCTTAAAAATATATTATTTAATCTTTTACTAGAAGAATACGAAAACGATGCTTCAGTTCTGGTTAAAGAAATAAAGATACTTAGCAAAATAATTGATGAGTTGGGTACGATCATTTTTGATACTTTTGTAGCTGACCGCGAAGAAATTATTAAAAGGCAGAGACAAGAGTTATTAGAAGCATCAACACCTATTATTAATATTTGGGATGGTATTTTGGGTGTGCCGATAATTGGTACTATAGATAGTGTTCGCGCGCAGCAAATAATGGATACCCTGCTAAATGCTATTAACGATACTGGTTTTGATGTAGCAATTATTGATATCTCTGGAGTTTCTACTCTCGATACTGTAACAGCTCAACATATTTTGAAAACAGCAGCGGCAGCTAAATTAATGGGCGCAACTTGCATTATAAGTGGTATAAGTCCAAATATTGCACAAACGATTATTAACCTGGATATTGATTTAGGACAAACAATAACTAAAGGCTCTATGTCTGAGGCAATAAAAACTGCTCTGGAAATTATTGGAAGAAAAACAAAGAAAAATATTTTAGAGTATGGAAAAAATACCAGTGCTGAAGATAGGAAATCTATTGTTAATCTCAATACAGACTGATATTTATGACAGCCAAGGTTTGCAACTGCAAGATGATATTGCAAACCTTTTGCAAAGACATAGTTTTAGAGGAGTAATTTTAGATATTTCATCATTAAGTATCGTAGACTCCTTTATGGGTAAAATAATAAATAATATTGCATCTATATCTTTGGTAATGGGTGCAGAAACAGTGGTGTCGGGTATGCAACCAGCTGTAGCAATTACACTGGTTGAACTGGGTTTAGAGATGCCAAACGTTAAAACAACATTGTCACTAGAAAAAGCTATTCAATTTTTTAATGAAAAGTTCAATCGAGAGACTGATCAGGATGGAAGTTCTCAAGAGTAAAACATTAAAAATAAGCGAGGAGAAAGATTTATTAAATATAAGGGGTTTAATTAGAGAATATGCTGGTGAAATTGGTTTACCGGAGATTTTTAAGGTTAAACTTCTTACAGCTACCAGTGAAGTAGCCAGAAATGTTTTAAAATATGCTGGTAGTGGTAGAATAACTATTAGAATCCTTTCTGATATTAATAAAGGCATAGAAATAATATGCGAAGACAACGGAAAGGGCATAGATGATGTGGATGCTGCGATGAAGAAAGGGTTTTCAACTAGTGGATCTTTGGGGCTCGGTTTACCTGGAGCAAGGTCGCTTGTACATGTTTTTCATATAGATTCCAAACTTTCTGTAGGCACAAGGGTTAGAATGATTGTATGGAGAAAGTAGATATATTGAATAAACATTTATCTTTTAGTGTTAAAGATGCTTCTTTTTTGCATTTTATAAGAAAAAGCTTCGAGGTAAATACAGAGGGATATCCTTTTGAAGAGAAATTTATTTCAGATTGTTTTATTATAATTTCTGAACTCGGAACAAATCTGATAAAATACGCAAAAGGTAGAAAAGAGATTTTAATTAGGTTATTAAAACACGAGGATAATTGGGGGGTAGAGATTATTAGCGTTGATAATGGACCGCACATAGATTTCACAATGGCCGCAGTTGACGGCTTTTCAACAGGAAATTCGCTCGGAACAGGTATAGGAACAATACAGCGTTTGTCAGATAATGTCATGTTTTTTTCAGATCCTCAATTTGGTAATGCCATTGTAGTACATAAATACTGCAATAGCGAACAGCCCACTTTGCGCAATCCTGATTGGGTGGTTACACCCAAAAGCGGAGAGACATATTGTGGAGATGCTGTGGCTTCTATTTACAATGAAAAAGAGGGCTTCAATCGCATTTTAGTTTCAGATGGATTAGGACACGGTTTAGAGGCTAGTAAGCCATCTTCGCTAGCTATAGAAACATTAAATAATTATTCTGAGTTAGGTTTACATGATCTTTTTGTGAAAATACATGAGGAGCTTGCAAAAACCAGAGGAGCTGCTCTATTTATTATGGATATATATCAGGATAAGGTAGAATACATGGGAATAGGCAATATAAGTACTAGGCTACTATCTATTCATGCAAAATCTAAGGGGTTAATTTCAAAACCAGGAATTGTAGGGCATAAAATAAGTAGGTTACAGGCCTTCTCAGAACCTATAAATAAGGGTGATGTAATAATTAGCTACAGCGATGGCTTAAAGTCTATCAATCTGGATCATTTATTAAAAACTCCAGTACCAATTGTTATTGCATCGGCACTTTATTCTAAATATGCTCTGAGAAATGACGACAGGTCTATTGCCGTCTACAAACATTAATTTATGCTGTACATAACCTCTATAGAACTAAAATACCCTGAAGATTTATTTTTTATAATAAATACTATAAAGCAGTTTTCTATTAAGGCAGGTCAAGACAACCAGTCTGCAACAAAATATACAACTGTTATTTCAGAAATTAGTAGGAGGGCGCTTTCATTAAAATTGAATGGTTCTGTAAACGTGTACTTAAAAGATGAAAATAATGTACAGAATTTCGTTTCAGAATTTAATTTAGATTACAAATCTAACGTCAAATCTGTCGATGAAGCCCTAAATGCTTTAGACTTGGATAAATTTCGATCTTTGACAGATCAGATTGTTTTTGAGCACAAAACGAACAAGCACGAAATTAATGTGCTTGTTTATAAAGTGCTTCCTAAAGATGCAGTAAAAATTGATAGAGATATTATTTCTATTTGGCAGCATCAAATAAAAAAGTCTATACAGCAATCGCCATTACAAGAGATCAAAAGAGATAATTACCAACTCATAAAAGCTTATAATACCATTAAAGAAAAGGAAAGGTCTTTACAAAAAGCGAAAGATGAGTTGGAGATGGCTTTTAAACGGATTAAGGAAAAAAACGACGAGCTTAAAAACTTTGCTCATGTAGTTTCTCACGACTTAAAATCGCCTTTAAATGCGATTATGATGTCTGCAGAAATGATTACTACATTATACAGAGAGTCTCTTCCACCAGATGTAGCAGAAATTTTTGATATAACTGTAACATCAGCAGAAAAAATGAAGAATATTATTAATGAGTATCTTCATTATGCGACAGCTTCTGGGCATAAAGACCACTCTGAAGAAGTAGACCTTAACAGTCTGGTAACAGAAATTCTGGAATACGTTTCTAAACCTAAGCCAGTGCAAATTGATGTTATCAACTTACCTGTAATAACTTTTGATAGAGTGGCAATTAAACAAGTTTTTCAAAATTTGATAACCAATGCCATTAAATACAATGACAAAGAGGTTATTAAAATCTGTTTCGATGCAAATCTGAATGACGAAGGTGATAAGATCATTATGTCTGTAAAAGATAATGGTCCGGGTATTCCTTCTAAATATTTCAATGTAATATTTACTCCTTATAAAACACTTGGTATAAAATCTAACAGTGAAAGTGGTACTGGTTTAGGCTTGCCACTTGTAAGAAAGATTATCGAAAGAAACCGTGGTAAAATTTGGCTCGACTCCGAGGTAGGGCAGTGGACCACTTTCTATTTTTCGATTCCTGTTTCAAGATAAAACCATTATATATATTAACAATGTTCAGGTCTTTGGATGTTGTTAAAAAAAAGCTGGTCAAGTAATTTGACCAGCTTTTTTATTAGCTATCATGGCTGTTACCATTGCTGTGTTTGCCACTAACATGGTGGTCACTACCATTTGTATTGCTGTTGCCATTTTGTAGCGCAGGCTCTTTCTTATAAAATGGTTCAAGAATTTCTTTTCTATCTTTTAATTCCAAAGTTCTAATAGGGAATGGAATACCGATACCTGCATTATCAAAAGCTTTTTTAAGTGCTTTAATAGCTTCGCTACCCGCATATGGAGGTCCTGCTTGATCTTGGTTTATCCAGTACCAAATTTTAAAGTTAATGCTACTGTCGCCGAATCCATCGAAGTGAACTTCTACTGCTTTGCCCTCTTGTAAAAATGGAAGGCTGCTAATTGCTTCATGAGCCACATCTTGAGCTACTTGCAAATCTTGATCGTATTCTACACCACAGTTCAACTGCATTCTTCTTTCGCCAGTTTTGCTGTAGTTCATTATTGGATTTTGGAAAATATCTTTACTTGGTATTTCAATTTCTTGGCCACCGAAGTTATCTATAATTACCGATCTTATGTTGATAGACTTAACTTTACCAAAAAAACCATTGGTTTCAACTACATCTCCAATACTAATAGGTCTTTGTATTGCGATAAAAATACCTGATAAAAAGTTGGCTGTTAAATCTTGGAATGCAAAACCTAGCGCCAAACCAATAATACCAGCACCAGCAAGTAATGATGTTACAGTTTTATCTAATTCTAGAATACCTAGCGCTACAAATACACCTACACAAATTACTATAATAGAAATTACTTGTGCAACTAGTGAGATTAGTGAATAACCCAAATGGGTTCTAGATAATAGTTTAAGAGTTTGTTTTTTAACAAACTTAGAAATAAACCCAAATAGAACAATTACAACAACCGCCAATAAAAAGTTTGGCGCCATTGCTATAATTGTTTCTATCCAGCCTTCTAGTTTGTCTGATATTATTGATACAAAAGATGCTATATCTATAGAATTCATAAATTAAAATTATTTTAAACGTCTGCTAATGTTTTCGGCTCCTGTTTTTCTATGTCATTTCTAAAATTGGTATGATACTTTTTAGGCAGCATACCATATTTTTCTTTAAATCTTTTAGAGAAGTGGCCTGAGTTTTTATATCCAATCGCTTCTGATACTTCTCCAATACTCATTGAGTTTTCAATAAGTAGTAATCTGGCTTTTTCAAGTCTTTTATCTCTTATGTAATTGTATATAGTTGAGTTAAAAACTTCTTTAAATGCCTTTTTAAGCTTAAATTCATTCGTTCCAACCTTTTTAGCAAGATCTTTAATTGTTGGTGCATTTTTAAGGTCAGAATGAATAATTTCTTTGGCCAGATGTATTTTCTTTAAGTCGTTTTCTCTAATAATCGCATTGTTGCCAGACGAAATAAGATCGTCGTAATATTGCTTTACTTGAAGAAAAAATATCTCATGTATTTTAGACTCAAGAAAAGCTGAACGAACTAAACCGTCGTAGCTACTATCTCTTATTTCATTTATACAATTACTAATATGGTAACTGTAATCGCTCTGATAGAAAAAAGATTTTTCACCTTTGGTATCAATCAATGCATTTTTTAATCGCTGTGGTACCTTCTCAAGATCACAAGCTATTTTGCTTAGGTATTTTTCTCTATTAATTTCTAACATGCAAAGTTCTATGCTTTCGTTTGCCGGAAATTTAAGCTTTTGCTCACAAGTATGACTACAAGCAGAAATGGAGCCTTCAAAATCTGCTAGTCGATATTGTATATCTTCAGACTGAATTGAGTGAGCTGAGCTACCTTTTAAGCAATAAAAAAATCTAATTGGCTGATACTTATTGGGTAAATATTTAAGTATTACCTGTTCCTTAAGCTGTACTGTATAAATATATAAGGAGATACCTTCCTGAAATTCAAGGAAATAAACCTCTCCTTTACCCAGCTTTTTAGAAACTTTTAATGTCATTTCTTTACAATCCTTTTTGTAATCTTCGATTACATTGCTATTCTTCAGATTTTCAAGAATTGCTTCGTTAGTTTGGGTATTTAATGTGATTTCCATTGTTTCAGGATTTAAATTAAACAGGATACAAAACCTGCATCCTGTTTAGTTTTCATT
The DNA here is from genome assembly GCF_026250525.1 of Chondrinema litorale. Taxonomy (GTDB): domain Bacteria; phylum Bacteroidota; class Bacteroidia; order Cytophagales; family Flammeovirgaceae; genus Chondrinema; species Chondrinema litorale. The sequence goes on along the minus strand of NZ_CP111054.1, from coordinate 83,235 downwards.
AAATTATTTGATTTATTTATATGTTAAGGCTTTGGATATTCTTTTTGTAAATGTGAGTCTTATATCTCACCAGTTTCTGCTTTTTGCTTAAGTTCGTCGTTAGCAAATATTGCAATCTCTACTCTTCTGTTTTTCTCTCTACCTTCTGGCGTATCGTTAGAAGCTACTGGGTTACTTTCACCTAATCCTTCTACCATCATTCTACCAGTTTCGATACCTAAGCCACTTAAGTAGTTTTGTACAGATTGCGCTCTTTCTTTAGATAAGTCTAGGTTATAATCTTCAGAACCTACACTATCAGTGTATCCTTGTATTACAAGATCAGTTTCTGAGTATTCTCTAAGAGTTTCTGAGAAGTTATCTAGTTCGTGTTTTACTTCAGCGTTTAAATCGTCAGAATCGAAACCGAAAAGTATACCCGATTCAAAAGTTACTAGAATACCTTCACCTACTCTTTGTACATCTGCAGAATTACCTAGATCTTTTTCTATGTCTTCTTTTTGCTTGTCCATATAGCGACCAATAGCTGCACCTGTTACACCTCCAATAGCTGCTCCTAAAATTGCTCCCTCTGCTGTGTTTCCAGATTTTTTACCGATAATGCCACCTAGGGCAGCTCCACTACCAGCACCGATTGCACCACCTTTAGCGGTGTTATTCCAACTATTACAACTTGTACTAAATACCATCCCTGATATTAATAATGCGCCTATGTATTTTTTTGAAAGTTTCATGGTTATTTGGTTTTTGAGTTATGTTGATTGTTGATATTTTAAGGATTATTTTGTTTACAGCTTGTTATGAAGCTGGCATATTAGCTTATGAAATCTTACAAAGTTTAAGTCTAATAGCTACTTACAGGGAAACTGAACCCTACATTAAATCTAAATCCTCTGTTTTTAAAAGTACCGATGTCTACATTGTCTAGCTCAGTAAGACCAAGGTCATATCTGGCATCTAGTATTAAGTAATTTTCACCAGTAATTTTAAAATCTATACCTGCACCGAGTACGGCACCAATTTCGTTTTCTTTATAGTTATCTTCAATATCTACTGTAGAACCGTCGATCATTTCGTTTTCTGCATTCATCAAAAAGCTCATAGAAGGACCACCAAATATTTTTGGTCTAATCCAAGAGTTAGACAAATAGATATTTGCTAAAACTGGAATCTCTAAGTAAGATACTTTTGTTTCGTCTATTAGTGGGTTGCTGTTATAAGCCGAACCCTCATTTGAGTAGTTAATCTCAGTTGAAATACCCACGTTAGAAGTTATTGGTAACTCACCAAAAACGCCAAATGCGGCTCTGCTAAGGTTTTGAGTTTCAACTTGATCGATGTCAAATTTTGTTAGGTTCATACCGCCTTTAAACCCTAATCTTGCTTGTGCGTTTGCTGCATTAAAAGCAAGTAAAGAAAGGCAGCTAAGTATAATAGTTTTGTAGTATAGATTAATGTTTTTCATGTTAGTTATTTATTTGGTTAATGTATAATTAGCAAGAGGCTAGAATAATACAATAAGCGAAAAACATTGTAAAGAAGTCAGGTATAAACTAGCCTCTTGCTATATATAAATAATAGTTTTTAGCTTAGATTTTCTTTTTAATATCAGAGTCTTTTGCCTTTGGTAAGGCCCATTAGTAATGATATTACAAAAACTACTAAGAAAATAAAGAATAAAATTTTAGCAATTGAAGCTGCTCCTGCAGCAATACCACCAAATCCAAATACAGCGGCGATAAGTGCAACAACAAAAAATATTATAGTCCAGCGTAACATAGTTTTAAAGTTTTATGGTTAATAGGTATTTGTATACCAAGTAAAAAATTTAGGTTAAAAAGTGCCTTATATATTTATAAATAGCCTTCTGTTTATGTGTCTTGTTAGGTTAAGCTTTTATCAAGCAGGATTTGCTATTATCAAATTATAAGGCTAAAAGTTTTTGGGCGAAGAGTAATTATTCTCACCATCCGAAGATAGATTAAAAAATCGCTCTTCATCTATTGTTTATAGTTAGTTGTTAAAGTTATTGTAGTTTAATTGTTTGCTTGTAGGTTGTTATGTGTCGTTATTTTATTGGTAGTTTATTGATTCAGTTGACTGCCAAAAGCAGTCAATTGAACAGTGATTATCTATTTTTTATACATTAGCTATTTTCGAACAGATTTTTAACTTTTCTACCAAACTCGTCTAATTCATTATCGATCTTAGCAGTAGTGTTTTTAAAATCTTTCTCTAATTCGTCAAAATTATCTTCAGTTGAATTTTCAACGTCTTTTAATTCTTTGTTCAATTCTTTTCTTAAATCTTCAAGATTTTTCTTAGCATCTTTATAACTGTCTTTGATGTTGTCTTTTACATCTTCAGAAGTTTGTTCAAATTTGCTTTCATTTATTCTGATTTCTTCGTCGATTTCATCAATTTTATTTTCGATGTTATCTGCTAAAGCGTCTTTGCGTGCTTCAAAATCTTCTGCAGTTTCTTCGTAAGCAGAATCTGAGTGATTTTGTGTTTGGTTACAACTTGTAAAAAATAAGGTTGTTCCGGTAAAAGTGGTAAATACTAATAATCTCAATTTGTTTTTCATGGCTTCAATTATTTAAATAAAAAATTTGTTGTTTAAAACCACTAGTACTATTGAAAATCTGATACCACAGTGAGAAATTTTCTTGAGAAATAATTTAAGTTTCTGGTATTCAGGGCATTACCTGCCGTGCCAATTTTTCCACTATTCTCTCTTATCGTAGATTTCGTGGTGCTATTACCACGATTTATGGGTATTTGTTACCCAAACACCTCAAAATTTGTAAATAAGTTTAAATAGTGGCATGGAGCGCTTTCAGCGGCCGATATGTGTTTTACAAATGCATAGTAGTATATATACAGGGCATTTTTATAAAGATTAGCATTACAGTTATTAACTGGCTTATTTAGTAATACCGCTTGCTCCAGATATTTTTCAACTTATAGTTAATAGTAGAAGGCATAGAATAAATTACTACAAGGCATTTTAAATAAAATACCCTATATATAAGAAGGTACTTTACATAGTAGGGCAGGAGATGAAGCTTTTTATTTAGGAGGTATTTTTCTATACTCATTACCATAGCTGTGTAACATAATGTTCTCTTCCTCTAGCTTTATAAAGAAATCGAGCATATCACTAAAAGGGTTTTCAAAGTGTTTGCTTAAGTGCTTGAGCTCATCTGTAGAATTTAAAAACTGATAAAAGAAATAAGGATCGAGGTTTTCAATAAAATGATCTCTGCCTAATGAAACTTCAATCTTTTGACCGGAGAAGATATTGTCAAAGAGACAGTGTTCACCATGCACATAAAATCCCCATCCGTTTGAGAGTGTCTCGGCTCCATTCTGTAATTCGGTACCTTCTATTAAATAGTATTCTCCTTTTTGTATCCTTTCAATTTCGGGCTCATTCGTTTCGCTCAGCAGTTTATTAATAAGCTGCTTGGCAAGAATTGCATATGCATCCATCGCATTTAATAATTCTATCCTTACTTTATTATTAATTGTAATCATCTGTCTTATAAATTAATCATCAAATATTATATAAGTATGTATAAGTAGCACTACACTTTATCAAGTTTTCTGCGAATTCTGTTTAAAAAGCCTCATTTCCACCTATTCTGATTGAAATTTATTAGCTAACAAATTGTGCTTTTTGTACCACTAATAGTCTACAGATGCTGTAGGGGCTATTCTGCGCTAAAAAAATGTGTGGGTAAATTGTGTACAAACTTGTGTAAACACTTCTACAAAAAAATTGTCTACCCCAAATCCCGAAATCATTGTTAATAAATTTTAATAACTGATAATCAGATAGTTACAAAACTTATCGAGATAAAAAGTCACAAGGCATGAATTTCACATATAGGTATGTGGTCGCAATCACATAACATACTGACACTAACTATTTAAAAATATTACTACTATGAAATACATCATCTTTTTATCACCACTCTTTTTAGGCGTTGTAACATTTGAATTTTACAATTACTTCGCACAGTATGATGTTGACAACCTTATTCTGGCTTTTATTAGTTCAGCTATGATGTTATACTCTGGTGCACACGAATACACCAGTGAGCAGATCGAATTCTCTAAAACTGCCAGATTCTTTATAAGTACCTGTTTTGCAACTTTACCTTTTTTAGGAGTATATATATTTTACCCAACTATCGCATCATATGATTTACTTGCAAGTTTGGGATTCATTTGTGGAACGTATTTTCTGATGTTAATTATCCAGGTTTATTTTTACAGATCTAGATACAGAAAATTTAATTCAACATTAATGAGATCTATGTAAGAGTATATGTAGTAAAATGCATATAGCTTGAGCTATGAAGAAAATAGGTCTCTTTATATTGACAAATGGCTTTTTAGGAGCACTATTTTGCTTAGCTATCAATGTTTCTTCAGCAAAGTACATCCTTGAATACACACAAGTATTAGAAGTTGATGGCATTGGTAAAAGACATTTTCTAGTCTTCTTAGTAGTCTCTCTAATAGGAATACTCCTTATTAAATATAGTCAGGAAAAAAACATATAAAAATCACTATAAATAATAATGGAAACACTTGTCGTATTTTTATCACTAATATTAATAATGGCCGCTATAATACCAGTAATTAAACTGGAACATTGGTGGATAAGAGTATTCGATTTTATTCGCCTACAGGCCTTTGTAATATCACTAATAGTTCTAGCTATTGGTATGATTTACATGGAAAGCTCTACTTTAAAATTTGTAACATTAGGCGCATTGCTCATAAGTGCAATTTCACAGGCAATACAAATTTACCCTTACACGATTTTAGCCAAGAAGCAGGTTGTAGCTTGCAAAACACCTGATTCTAGGAATATGGTTTCTCTGTTTGTTTCAAATGTATTAATGTATAACAGCAAAACAGAGGGAGTAAAGCAGCAAATTGCAGAAGCAGAACCAGATATGATATTGATGTTGGAAACCAACGAATACTGGGCAAAATCAATGTCTTATCTTAAAGAGAAATACCCTTATACTGTGGAATGCCCACTCGAAAATACCTACGGAATGTTGTTTTACTCTAAACTTGAGCTTAGCGGTACAGAACTTAGGTTTATAATTAGTGATGAGATACCATCAATATTCACTAAAGTAAAAACACCATCGGGCAAAGAGTTCGATTTCTACGGTATACACCCGAAACCACCAGTACCACAAGAGTCTGAGAGTTCATTAGAAAGAGATACTGAACTCATACTTGTGGGTAAAGAAATTGCCAAAAGAAAGAAACCAAGTGTTGTAGCAGGAGACTTAAACGATGTTGCATGGTCTTATACAACCAGATTGTTTCAAAAAACGGGTAACCTTAGAGACCCAAGAAAAGGTCGCGGATTCTTTAGTACATATCACGCAAACTATTGGTTTTTCCGCTGGCCACTAGACCATATTTTCCATACAGATTCTTTTGATCTGGTGCATATGGAACGCATGAATAATATAGGTTCAGACCATTTTCCGATCAATGTAATTCTAAATTATACAGACCCACTAGAGAAAGAATTTATTAAAAATGAATTGAATGAAGAAGAAAAAGAAGATGTGGAAGATAAGTTAGAAGCAATAGAAGAAGTGATGGAAGAACAGAAATAATTTTTTTAACCAAATAATCCTTTACTACAATATTTTTTAACTAAAAAAAACAATGGAAACTATCAAAAACTGGCACTCGCAAATCACTAATTTACTATTATCGAAAAAACAAACGGGAGTTATCTTAAACATACTTTTTACACTAATCATCCTGTCAGTTTGTTCATGTACGAGCCAAATGGCTACCACTTCTAAAGCTTCAGCAGAAAAAATTAATTATAAAGATGCTTATTTCGATTTAATGGAGCAGAACAAAAAATATGTTTTTGAGAATGAGCAATTAAAATACGAAAACAGCAAACTATTTTTTAACAACTACGCAGAATATTTTGCCAGTACAGCTGATATACAATCTGAAGATCCTGATTTTTTGTACAGTAATGTTTACATGCAGCGATTAAACGATTATCAGAAAAAGAAGATAGACAAAATAGTAGACTTAAAAACCAGACTGCTTTCTGCATTTAACCTAGACGAAGAGCAGGTAGTTGTAAATAATGATAGACTATCAATTTTAATTGATAATGATGTATTGTTTTTTGATGAAGGTGTATTTGTAAACAACGATTATAACAGTTTCTTCACCTTTATAAGTAGTGAGTTAAAGGTAGATAGTGATTTAGAATTGTTGATAGTGAACCATATAGATGCTCATGAGAAGGTAAATAGTATTTACTTTAAAGATGCACTTGATCTGGCATTCCATAAAAACAATGAGATTAGAAGAAAACTAGTAGATAACAGTATTTTACCAACCAGAATAGTTTCTACCATAAACGATTGTTCTGTAAGTAAAAAAACTAATCTGATTAACAAAACGGAGCTTGTATTTAAATACAAAAACAACTTTTATAATTCAACATTGAGTTCCATAAAATAAAAGCCATGACCTTAAACGAAGCAAACATTATCAGGAGGATTTGTTTGGAAAACTATCTTCCGATACCTCAGGTTGAGATAATTGATAATAACAGTACAGAAGTAAGAATCTGTTTTACACCAAGTATCAAGTTCGAGCTGAGAGGAAACGCCAGAGCTTTGGTTCAGGCAATGCTTAACGAAAAGAAATTCCTGAATTCTAATGAAGATATTGGAGTTGCAGGCTAATATAAAACGATGCTTTATAAGCCAAAATGAATGAATCCAGTTTTTGAGAGGGGGTTTGGTAGATGTACCAAGCTCCCTTTTTTTATAGTAGTCTAAATTGCTTTTTATAAGCGCCAGGAGATTTACCCATTTTCTTTTTAAATATGCGGGTAAAATACTGAGGTGTTTCAAAACCCAGTTTGTCTGATATTTCTTTGATGGAATTCTTCCCTTCGTTGAGCATGTTGCAGGCAGTAGCAATCTTATGTCGCATCTGAAACTGCCCCGGAGCAAGCCCTGTGTAGTCTTTAAAAAGCTTTCTAAACTTAGAATAACTCATATTTAACTCTGCCGCCACCCGTTCCGGATTACCAGAAAAATTGTTTTGTATTAACAGCATTTTGGCGGATTGTATAATTTTATCCACATTGTCTTTTTTAAACTCTGCCCTTCTTTGCTCAGCGTGTATCCAACCAATAAGTTTGGTTATTTCACCAGCCAGCACTTGTTGGTAACCAGTAAATTCAAACTGACTAGTTTCTAAAATATCCATAAAAACCTTTATTATTTTATCAGAATAGCCAATTTGCTTAATAGGAGTTTCTTTGGTAATACTTAAATTCTCAATCAGTTTTGAGGTAAAATCTCCTCCAAAGCCTACCCAGTATGTATGCCAATTAGCCTGTTTGTCTGGCTTGTACCTGTGCCATACATTCGGGAAAATAAACATCATATCTCCTTGAGTTAATTGAATTGTTCCACTTGGTTGGCTTTCAAATACACCCGAACCTTCTATGAGGTAAATAATTTGAAATTCATATAAAATTCTTCCTCTCTCCCAATTGAACTGATAAAGCTCCGGATGTTTTTTAGAAGGAAAAGCTTCGCCAGCATGTATTCTGGAAGTGCCACAATCTAACACATGTAATCCCCATAACTGGTCTTTTTCACTAACGGCAAAATAATGACTGGTAGTAGACATATATAAATATCAAAAAGTGTAATTTTTATATCATTAATGATAATAATTCTTGCGATAAGAAAAAATATATTTGATTAATGATAAATTTAATAAACAACACAGAATCAAAAAGTGTAAGTAAATATACAGTAGCACGTATAAAACCACTTACAGCCAAAGTGGGTATTTTGGGAGTAGGACACCACACTTACTGGAATCAGTTTAATGGTTTATGGGAAAAACTGATAGAAAAGATGGATATTTTTGAATCTAGAGTGGCAGCTTGTAGGGTAGAAACTGTTTCTTTTGGTATATCCGATTCTGCTGAGAAAGCGGCTGAAATATTGCCACAGATTAAAAACGCTGGTCTCGATTTGCTGTTTATTGATATGCTTACGTATGCGACTTCCAGTACAATCGCAAATATTTTTAGAGAAGTAAATATTCCAATGGTGATGGTGGCTTTACAGCCAGCCAAAGCCATGGACTATGAAAATGCATCCACCTTTATCCAATTACTCAACGACGATATTTGTGCAGTGCCCGAGTTTATGAATGTGGCTCTCAGGTTTGGTAAAAATGTGCCTCCTTTAATTATGGGTACTTTGCACGACGATATAGAAGCAGACGAAATGGTAAAAGAATACTGCCAAATCGCTAAGGTTTTGCACAGTCTTAAAACGGCACGTATCGGTCAAATGGGGCATGTTTTAGAAGCAATGCTCGACATGCATACCGACCCAACTTTATTAAATGCGACTTTTGGCTGCCACATAGTTCAAACAGAACCAGATGATATTTTACAACATTATCAACTAGCTAAGGAAGAAGAAGTACTTAAATACGAAGAACAAATCACTTCATTTTTTGACACACCAGACCCCAAATCAGACCCGATAACAGAAAAGCTTAAGCACTCAGATTTAAGAGTGGCAGCTAGGGTTGGTGTGGCTTTAGATGCTTTTATCAAAGAGAAAAAACTAGATGGGCTTGCCTATTATTACGAAGGCAAAGAAGGCTCAGAAGTGAGACAAGTGGTTACTAATTTTATAGTGGGGAATTCTCTACTCACCGGCGGAGGTTTCCCTATGTGTGGTGAGATGGATTTAAAAACCTGCATAGCCATGATGATTATGGACAGGCTAGAAATGGGCGGAAGTTTTGCAGAATTCCATCCAGTAGATTTTAAAGAAGGCTTTGTATTAGTAGGGCACGATGGACCACATCATATCAATATTGCAGAAGGCAAACCAGTTATCAGAAGCTTAAAGAAATACCATGGCAAACCGGGCTCTGGTGCCAGTGTAGAGTTTAAAATTAAATCTGGGCCAATAACTATGCTGGCAGTTTGCCAAAAAGCAGATGGTTCTTTTAAGTTTATTATTGCCGAGGGTGAGTCTAAAGATGGGCCTATTCCACCAACAGGTAACACAAATACTAGAGGTTACTTTGCGCCAGATGTGAAAACCTTTTTAACCAGATGGTTTAGAGAAGCACCAACACATCACTTTGCTTTGGGCATCGGGCACCGAGCCGAAACCATTAGGCAAATAGGAGAGTTCTTGGGTGTTGAAACAGTAATAATCCCAACAGAATGACCACTGCTTATGTATCACTGGTCATTATCTTCTACTTTGGGCTGCTTTTTATTATAGCTCAATTAACCTCGCGCAATGCATCTGCTTCTACATTTTTTATAGCCAATCGCAATACTGCTTGGCCGCTTGTTGCCTATGGAATGATAGGTGTAAGCATCTCAGGTATTACATTTATTTCAGTTCCGGGGCAGGTAATTAGCAACCAGTTTTCTTACTTTCAAATGGTAATGGGTTATGCAGCCGGTTTGTTGGTGGTTGCCTATGTCTTGTTGCCGATTTTCTACAAAATGAAGGCGGTCTCCATCTACACTTATTTGCGAGAAAGGTATGGAGTAGAAGCACATAAAATGGGAAGCGTATTCTTTTTGGTAGCGCAAACTTGTACGGCAGCTTTCAAGCTGTTTTTAATGGCTCATGTCTTACAAATTGTGTTATTCAATGCCTTGGGTTTTCCTTTTTGGCTAACTGTAATTGTTACTTTGCTGCTTATCTGGTTGTATACTTACCGTGGTGGTATTCAAACAGTCATTTTTACCGATGTATTGCAAACCACTTTTTTGCTAGCGAGTGTCATTGTTAGCATCTTAGCAATTAGCTGGCAGCTCGATATTTCTGTTCTGGATTTATACCATCAACTAGAAACTAAAAATATTAGCCAAGTATTTTTTTGGGATTGGAATGACCCTAAAAACTTTTACAAGATGTTTCTAACTGGCTTACTCATGACGGTAATGACCAACGGAATGGATCAATCTGTAATGCAAAAACATCTTACTTGTAAGAGTCTTGGAGATGCGCAAAAAAACCTAGTGGTGTTATCCATCATTTTATTAATTGTAAACATGCTATTCTTATTATTGGGAGGAGGTTTATACTATTTTGCTGATGTAACAGGTATACAAATTCCAGCTGAAACAGATAGTATTTATCCGATTTTAGCCATAGAGCATTTAGGTTTACTAGTGGGCACTTTGTTTATTTTAGGCATTGCAGCAGCAGCCTATTCTTCGGCAGACTCTTCGCTTACAGGACTTACTACTTCTTTTTGTGTGGATATACTTGGCTACTCAGAAAAAGATGAGAATAACGTAAAACAACGGCAGGGGATTCATATGGGCTTTACTATGCTCATTTTTTTTATAATCATTCTGTTTGATAAAATTAATAATGACAGCGTACTGGCAGCTTTTATTCAAACTACCGGATATGTTTATGGACCACTGGTTGGTCTTTTTGCTTTTGGCATGCTCAGTAAATCTAGTGTAAAAGGCAAATGGATTCCTTTCATTTGTATAATTTCACCTATCGCATCTTATGTGATCGATTATCTATTACCAAAGCTTTTTAATGGTTATCAATTGGGCTATGCAGTAATGTTGCTCAATACATTGCTCACTTTTTTTGGACTGGCCATTTTGTCACTATTCAGTAATAATAATAACTAGTAAATATGAAAAGACTCATCTCACTGCTTTCTGTGTTTTTGGCTTTAATGGCAACAGAATGCAAAGCACAGGAAAAACTGAAAGAAATATTTCTAAATCCACCAGAAGAAGCCAAGCCTCGTGGCTACTGGATTTGGGGGCATGGTAATTTCGATTATTCCACCATTAAAAAAGAACTTAAGGCATTTAAAGAAATGGGTTTGGGTGGTGTAGATATTTTTGATATGGGCATTGCCGATCCATATAATATTATTCCAGATGGCAATCCATTTTTAGAAGAAGAAATGCTAGATGGAATTAGTTTCGCTTTAAAAGAAGCCAAGAAACTCGATTTAAAAATGGGATTCTCAGTTTCTAATGGTTGGAATGCCGGAGGTAGCTGGACAGAACCCGACGAAATGATTATGCAATTACTTTTCTGGCAAGAAACTTTAAAAGGTCCAGTAAGTATAAATGAGATAGGTTTTCCTGAGATTCCTACCACTTTTAAAAAGCCTTATGGCACATTCGAATTATTTCCTCAACTAGATGAGAATGGTTTTCCAGAGTATTATGATAATGTCGGGTTAATGGCATATCCACTTACTGCAGATAATAAGATTGATGATGTTTGGGATATCTTTTTTTTTAATCCAGATGATATTGATGGAAATAAAATTAAGGTGGAATTACCTGCGGGAAATTGGGTTTTAACTAGAGCTGTAGTGAGTCCTTTGGGGCAAAAAATGTGGATGCGCAGTGAAAATTCTACCGGTTTTATTATGGATCATTTTTCTAAAAAAGCGACCAAACATCATTTTGAACATGTGATAAATAAACTAGAAGAACGCATGGGCGATTTAGGTGAAAGCAGCTTAGAAAGATTGTACCTATGCAGTTTCGAAACGGAAGACTACATTGTTTGGAGCCCAGAACTTAAGCAAGAGTTTAAAGAATTGAATGGTTATGATTTAGATGATTTTTTGCCTGTTTTTACAGGGCAGCAAGTGATTGATAAAGAGAGCACAGAGCGCTTTTTACACGATTATCGACTAACCGTTTCAGAGATGTTTATCAATAACCATTACAAGCAGGCAAGTGAAATTTGTCATGAGCATGGTTTATTGTTGGCTTCAGAATCTGGCGGACCGGGTCCTCCTTTGCACTATGTGCCCACCGAAGATTTAAAAGCATTGGGAGCAGTAGATATTATGCGTGGTGAATTTTGGAACATGCCTTTACGATGGGAAGATCGACTTGGTAGAAACCTGTTGCAGGTTGTTAAGAACATCGCTAGTGCAGCCCATATTTACGGGCATAAGATTGTGGAAATGGAATCTTTCACTAGCCAGACAAAACACTGGCAAGAGTCTCCATTCGAATTGAAGAAAATTGCAGATCAGGCATTTTGTGAAGGCATGACCAGAGTGATTTATCATACCATGCCGCATAGCCCACCAGAAGCTGGCACTCCCGGCTGGACTTACCAAGCAGGCACGCACATTCACCCGAAGATGACTTGGTGGGATATGTCGAAGCCATTTCATTCTTATTTGGCAAGGTGCAGTGCTATGCTCATGCAAGGCGATTTTGTAGCTGATGTGGCTTATTATTATGGCAATGAAATTCCAAACTTTGCGATAGGTTCAAGATATGCCAGAGAAGGTTTAGGCGCCGGTTACGATTATGATGATCTAAATACAGAAATCTTATTGCAAACCAAAAAAGTAGAAAACGGGAATGTTGTGCTACCAACTGGTATGCAATATAAAATATTGGTTTTGCCAGATAGTAACGTGATGGAATTAGCTGTACTTAAAAAAGTAGAAGAGCTACTACAAAAAGGCGCGACTATTATTGGTTCGAAGCCAGAAAAAATCTATGGTTATAAAAACTATAAAGAGCAGGAAAAAGAGATGCAGCAAATCGCAGATAAAATCTGGGGAAATGGCACTAAAAAAAGAAAGAAAACTTATGGCAAAGGGATGATAATTACTGGTTACACAGCAAAAGAGATTTTAGAAGAAAAAGGCTATTATCAAGATTTTGCTTACCAGACGGCTTCTGGTAAAGAGGCTTTGGATTACATCCATCGATCTACTGAAAATGCAGAGATTTATTTTGTGAGAAATACAGATTCTGTAGACATTGCTGCGAATATGCAATTTCGAGTAAAGGATTTAAAACCTGCTTTTTGGAATCCGGTAACGGGTGAAATGTCTGAACCTGCCATTTACAACCAACAGGTGAAAGGTTTGCAAATACCAATCAAGTTGAGCCCGTATGAGTCTGTATTCGTTATTTTTAGCAAAGAAGAAGAGAAAGCGCATATCAGTGAAGTAGCTTATAATGGCAAAGTTTTATTCCCATCTACTAAACCAGATAAAAATAACTACTCAGCTAATTTCGATAGCAATGGTTCGATAGATTTTTATGCTGCTGCCAAAGGGAATTATGAGTTAAAAATGAGCGATGGAAATTCAGAAAAAATCACTGTTACAGAACCAGTAAAGGCATCTATTGAGAACTCTTGGGATGTGGCATTTCCGGCAGGTTGGGGTTTTAATCCCATTCAAAAGTTTGAAAGACTTATAGATTGGACTCAGCATAAAGACCCAGAACTAAAAATATTTAGTGGTAAAGCGGTTTACAAGACAACTTTTGAGTTTGGCGATTTATCTTCTAATGAAAACTATTATATCGATTTGGGCAAAGTAGGAGAGGTGGCACAGGTTTATTTAAATGGAAAAGAAGTGGGCATTAGCATTTATCCTCCACATAAATTAAACATCAACAACCAACTTAAAAGAGGCACAAACCATTTGGTAGTAGAAGTGGCTAATACTTGGCTCAATCAATTAATAGGAGAAAGTAGTAGACCTTTAGAAGAGCAAAGAACAAGGAGCAATTTAGGAACGGCTAATGGCGGTAGACCTTGGAGTAATTATCAACCTTTGCCTTCTGGCTTAATTGGTCCGGTAAAAATTGAGGCTGAAAAAATTAATAAACTCACTGTCGAATAAAAAAACAAACCTTTGCTGTCTTATCATCATCCTATTCAACAGCAAAGGTTTATCACATTACTATTCTAATGCTTCAGCAGATATTTTTCTGAAGGTTACTTTCTTTCTTGAAACAGAATTTGCAATTACTCTTGGTGCATCTTCATTGTCCACATTACCAAATCTACTAGAACCGCTTATTGCAGAAAGTGCAGTACCTAATAGTGGATCAGAAGTATCTCCGAATGGAACAAGCTCCAAATCTTCAGAAACTTCGATGTCAGGAGTGAAGCCAGCAGAGTAATCTGAATTGCCCAAACTGTTATAGGCTTTCATTACAATTGGTTGTAGTGCCCAGTTGTTGTCGCCATCAGTATCGTCGGTAATGGTGATAGAGCCCACATTTTTACCATAAGTAGTTTCACCAATTAGATAAACATTCATGTATGGAAGTAAGCCGTTAATTACCAATTCGCTTGATGAAGCTGAGCTACCAGTTACTAGAAAATATACGCGGTTTATTTGCCCGCCAATATTTCCGCTCATGTCTGTAAAGTTTTCTTCAAAGTAAGAATCTCCATAGTAAGCAGCAATTTCTTCTTGCAAACCCTCATTGTATTCTTCTCTAAAGAACAAATCGTTAGAAGATACGCCAGTTCCTATTAAGCTAGCCATTGTTGTTGCTGAGGTTACATAGCCACCCGGATTATATCTTAAATCAACAATTAGTTCAGTTGCACCGGCAGCTTTAAACTCAGTAAATATCTCGTTCAATTGGTCGTCGTACTCAGTGTTACTACTGTTGTTTGGCGCAGGAATAAATTGGTTGTAAACCAAGTAAGCTATTTTTTGTCCATCTACTTCAAGCACAGTATCCATATAAATTGGGTTCTCTTGAATAGTTGCAGCGGTTAAACTTACGGTTTCATCCAAATCAACTAAAGAACCATCTTGAACTTCAGCCAATGTAATGGTCATATCTGTAGTATAATACAATAGGTCGATGTAGTTTTCATCTGTAATGGTAGTACCATTTACTTTGGTAAACATATCGCCTCTTTCTAGTCCGGCTTCATCAGCAGGTGAGTCGGCAATGGTATATACAATCTGCGCTAAAACTTCATTACCAGTAGCAGAAACATAGAAAAGGCGGTATTCCATACCTGTAGAGGTGGTTTCGCCAGAAAGAGAAGAAATTAATTCGTCTGCATCTTCGCTTATATAAGAGAATCTATCACCCTCAGGATTTGATGTGGCATCATAAGTATATAATAGAGATTCAAAGAAATCAGAAGGTTCTTGTGTTAGATCGGGATCATCTGGAATCTCATCATTCCAGAAATAATAATACTCCATGTTTGCGAGTATCCATTCATTAATGTCTGCGTAGTCACTTGTAGTTCCAGAATCGTCATCGTCTGATGTAGTTGGCGTTATTTCATCGTCATCAGAACAAGAAAATAATATAAAAGGCACGAACAAAGCCACAAACAAAAGTTTGTTTATTGAACAGGTTTTCATAACTAGTTAAATATTATAATAATAAAAGATGCTGCTTAATAGTCTGCACTTAGACTTTAGACAACATCGCTGGTTAGTGGTAGTGTCAACTATAGGTTTTGACATTCATAGTTACAAAATGGTTCACTTAAAGACCAAAAAAATCGACGATTTAACCGATTTTCTATATAATTATCCAAATTGTATAGAAAGTTAATTGGTAGAATTTTCAAATCTTTAGCAAAACCATCCAGTATTTATAGAAATCGATATTCCATAATAATGTGGAAAATCATTTTTTGCAGCTACATCTATTATAGAATTTGCTTAGCGATATAAACAGATAATTTCGTCGATAGAATAAAAGCATTAGCGGAGAAATCGGCCAGTTCTTCTATAGAATCGGTTAAAACGTCTATGTGCATTATTATTAAAGGTATGCTGTCATTTACTTAGCCTTAAATCAATAAAGTAGATGACAATGAAGTTTTCAGTTTTTAAACATCTTTTCCTAGCGATAATGATATTACCATTCGGTATATCAGCAAGTGTTGCGCAGACGGATAGTGTAAAGCAAGTACCAGCGGTATGGAATCTGGAAAACAGTATAGATTATGCAATTACTAATAATATAACAGTAAAGCAGGCTGTACTTGATAAAGATAATTCTGAGATAAACTACAATCAGGCAAAAAATAACTGGCTGCCAAGTTTATCAGGTTCAGCATCTGAGTCTTTAACCAGAGGTACTAGTATTGACCCTATTACAAGTGATTTTGTTTCACAACAAATTTACTCAACTAGTTTAGGTTTAAATGCTTCTATGACCTTATACTCGGGTAACAAAATTAGAAACCAAGCTAAGCAATATGGTTTGTTACTTGAACAAAACGAGTTATATGTAACCGAGTCTAAAAACAGTATTATTCTCGAAGTTACTCAGGCATATTTACAGGCACTTTATTATAAAGAAGGCATTGAAATCGCCGAGAATAACTTAAAAGCTTCAGAGGAACAGTATGAGCAAACAGAAGCACTATTTGATGCAGGAACAGTAGCCGCAAAAGATTTGGCAGATATTAGATCGCAATATGCTAGCGACCAGTATTCGTTAGTAGCTGCACGAAATTCTTATGCTCAGCAAATACTTACATTAAGACAATTATTAGAACTAGATCCAGAACAAGAGTATGAGCCTGATTTTCCTGAAATAGGTGATGATATAGAGGTGATTATTCCAGATAAGATTACTGCATACCAAAACGCATTGGGTTTCTTACCAGAGATTAAAGCCAGCCAACTGTCTATGAGTACAGCAGAGTTGGATATGAACATTGCAAAAGCAGGTTATTTACCCACATTATCATTAGGAGCGGGTTTATCGACCGGTTATACAAGTACGCAAGAATATACATTTACTGACCAATTAGATAACAACTTCAACCAGCGAGTGAGTCTGAGCCTGAGTATTCCGATTTTTTCTAAGTTTCAGAATAAATCGAATGTGCAATCCGCAAAGATTTCTATGGAATCGGCGAATTTGGATCGCATAGCTGCCAAAAAGGAAGTGTACCGTAAGATTGAAAATGCTTACCAAAGTGCAATTTCTGCTCAAGGTGAAATGGAAGCCGCCTTGGTGCAAATGGAAGCTGCTCAGGTATCTTTTGAACTCGCACAAGAACAGTACGAAGTGGGTTTGTTGAATACCACTGATTTACTAATTGATCAGAATGAGTATTTAACCGCTCAACAGAAATATGTACAGACAAAATATACGAAAATATTGTACTATCAACTCCTCCAATTTTATCAAGGCGAACCCATAAAACTTTAATACGATGAAAAAATCACTGATATATATCATTGCGATATTAGTTGCCGGAGTAGCTGTTTATTTTTTCTTCATTAAAAAAGAAAATACAGAAATAACTGTAAAAACAGTAAAGGTTACTAAAGAAACTATTAACCAAGTAATTACCGCTACAGGAACTATAGAACCAATTACTCAAGTAGAAGTAGGTACACAGGTTTCTGGTGTAATTGAAAAAATTTATGTGGACTATAACTCAGATGTAAAAGCAGGGCAATTGCTAGCAGAGTTAGATAAAACCACACTTTTAGCTACGCTTAACGAAGCAAAGGCTAGTTTGAAAAATGCCGAAATTGAGCGCGATTATTTACAAAAAAGCTTCGATAGACTTAAAAAGCTTTACGATAACAAAAGAATTAGCGATACTGATTTTGATGAAGCAGAATACAATCTAAAAAATGCTATTGGTGTAGTTGAGCAGAGACAATCTGATGTAGACAGAGCTAAAACCAATTTGGGTTATGCCAATATTTATTCTCCAATTGATGGAGTGGTATTATCAAGAGCAGTAGACGAAGGGCAAACAGTGGCATCTAGCTATAGTACACCAGAGTTATTTACCATTGCTCGTGATTTAAAGCAGATGCAAGTAGAAGCAGATATAGATGAAGCAGACATTGGAGAGGTAGAATTAGGGCAGAGAGTAATGTTTACAGTAGATGCTTATCCGGGTGAAGAGTTTGCAGGTGAAGTTACTCAAATTAGACTTGAGCCAGAAGAAGAATCTAATGTGGTAACCTATACTGTAATTATTAAGGCTGATAACCCAGACCTTAAATTAATGCCGGGTTTAACTGCAAGTATTACTGTATATACGCTTGAGATGCCAAACATACTTACAATAGAAGCAAAAGCATTGCGCTTTCAGCCAGACCAACAAGTAATGGCTCAGTACAAGGAGCAAGTAAATGATGGAGACGGTCCAAAAATGGCAGAAGGCAATGCTCCACCAGAAGGTGGAAAAATGGTTCCTGTAAACATGCCAGCGCAAAACGAACAGGATGATAGCAAAGGAATGGTTTGGGTAAAACAAGGTACAAATATTCATCCGCAACCAGTAAAAACTGGTGAGAGCGATGGTGTTTTAGTGCAGGTAATTGAAGGGCTTAAAGAAGGTGATGAAGTAGTTTACTCTATGGAAGCAATGAAAGAAGCGGCTGGTGATGCAGGAGGTGGAGGTGAATCGAGCCCATTTATGCCAAAACCTCCAGGAAGTGACAAAAAGAAATAAGCATAGACAAATAGCTAGCAAATAGCTAACAGATTGCTTTTTGTAATGCAGCATCCATAAATCATTATTCTAAAATAGAAAAGACATTAAGTTATGGATAAAACCATCATAAATATACAAGACCTCAAACGGGAGTTCACTATTGGAACAGAAACCGTGAGAGCATTAAAAGGGGTTTCTTTTAAGGTGAACAAAGGTGAGTTTGTGACTATAATGGGAACCAGTGGTTCAGGTAAATCGACCATGTTGAATATACTTGGCTGTCTGGATAAACCCTCTTCAGGATCGTATGAGTTGGACGGTGTGAATATTAGTAACCTGAATAAGAACGAACTTGCAAGATTGAGAAATGAAAAGATTGGCTTTATATTTCAGTCTTATAACCTTTTACCCAGAACCACTGCGATAGAAAATGTAGAGTTGCCATTGTATTATAACAAAAAGGTAACTTCTGCTGAAAGGAAAGAATGGGCAGAAAATGCACTGGAATTGGTTGGTTTGGCAGACAGACGACACCATACTCCAAGCCAGCTTTCTGGTGGCCAGCAACAACGTGTGGCCATTGCCAGAGCCTTGGTTAACAATCCGGTAGTTATTCTTGCCGATGAGGCGACAGGTAACTTAGATACCCGAACTTCTTACGAAATTATGGCGCTTTTTCAAGATTTAAATGCTCAAGGAAAAACCATTGCTTTCGTAACGCACGAGCCAGATATAGCACTGTTTAGCAGCAGAACGGTTGTTTTACGAGATGGAAATGTGATTAAAGACAGTCCTGTGGAAAACATTCATATTGCAGCAGACGCATTAGCACAACTACCAATAGAAAATTAGACATGAAAACTGTAAATCTTATAAAAATAGCATGGAAAGCACTGCAACGTAATAGAATGCGTGCATTCCTTACCATGCTGGGTATTATAATAGGTGTAGCTTCGGTAATTGCCATGTTGGCAATTGGTGAAGGCTCCAAGCAAAGTATTAAAGAGCAGATTTCGAGTATGGGTTCTAACATGATCACCATTCGTCCGGGTAGTGATTTTAGAGGAGGGGTAAGAAGAGATTTTAGCGAATCGCAAACTTTAACGCTTTTTGATCTGGAAGCACTGGAAGAAAAGAGTACATTACTTACTGACATATCGCCACAGGTGAACGGAAGTGGCCAGGCCATAATAGGCGCGAACAACTGGCCTACTTCCATCTATGGTGTAAGTCCGGGGTATATCAATATTAGAAAGTTAGATATTGTAGATGGTACCATGTTTACTCAGCAAGAAGTGAAAACATATGCGAAAGTGGCTGTAATCGGGCAAACCATTGTAGAAAACCTTTTTCCAGATGGAGAGAATCCGGTAGGTAAAACTATTCGTTTCGATAAAATTCCTTTTAAAATAATAGGTGTGTTGGGTGAGAAAGGAGAGAATACATTCGGGCAAGATCAAGATGATATTATACTGGCACCTTTTACCACTGTACAAAAAAGGATTTTAGCAGTAGATTACTTGCAATCGATCACTGCTTCTGCCAATAGCGAAGAAGTGGCTGAAGATGCTGTAACTGAGATGGAAGACATTTTACGTGCTTCGCACAAAATTGGTGCAAACGACGATGACGATTTCCATGTTCGTTCGCAGCAAGAGTTGATCTCAACATTTAGCTCAACCAGTGAGATATTAACTGTATTATTGGTAGCTATTGCAAGTATTTCGCTAGTAGTTGGTGGTATCGGGATTATGAATATTATGTATGTATCGGTGACTGAGAGAACCAGAGAAATTGGTTTGAGAATGGCGATTGGTGGTAGAGGTAAAGATATTCTCTTACAGTTTTTAGTAGAAGCAATTTTGATCAGTATTACTGGAGGTTTAATTGGCGTGTTGTTGGGTATTGGTAGTACATTAGGTGTTTCCACCTATTTGATGTGGCCAACATCAGTTACTACAGATTCAATTGTAATCTCATTTGCAGTTTGTGCCATTACCGGGATTTTCTTCGGTTGGTATCCTGCAAGAAAGGCAGCAAGCCTCGACCCGATAACAGCACTGAGATACGAGTAAGATCAGCAAAAATTAAAAAGCTCATTTTGAGATTTTTAATCGAGAAACTACTTATCAGGTTTTGTCAGCAAATGAAATATTCGTTGAGTACATTTGTAAGCTTTTAAGATGTGAGCCAATATGAAATTTGATATAAAAGATAAAAAGAATCAGCAATATTTAATGATAACCCTGCACATTCTTGTGTGGGGCATCATTATTAGTTTGCCATTCTTTTCTGCTTACCGATCTCCAAAAAATTTCTCTGAGTTTTTAAGAGAAATGAGACCGCCCTTCTTTTTTGCATGTATTTTTTACATAAACTATTTCTACTTAATCAAGAAATTCCTTTTTAATAAACAGATATGGAAATTCTTGTTGGTTAACTTTGTGCTGTTTACAGTAGCCATTTTTACAATGGAAATGCTTTCAGATTTTGTTAGAGATGCAGCCGCTGTAACAGAAAGTGCTCAAAAGAGACCAAGGCCCTCATTTATAGAAATATTTATTAGTTTGTTTATCGCTTTTGGAATGATTACAGGTGTAAGTGTGGCGATAAAGATTACCAGTGAGTGGTTTAGAACAGAAGATTTAAGAAAAGAACTGGAAAAAGAGCATTTAAAATCAGAATTACTAAACCTTAAAAATCAGTTAAATCCACATTTCTTTTTTAATACCTTAAATAACATTTACGGTCTAATAATTCAAGATCAAGATAGAGCACAAGATGCGGTGCACCAGTTGAGCAAACTGATGCGCTACCTACTATACGATAGCAACGAAAAATTTGTGCCTCTTACCAAAGAGATCGATTTTATGCATCATTATATAGATTTAATGAGGCTCAGATTGATGACGACTGTTGCGGTAGAATATCGCTTTCCTAAAGTGACTAGTAATGCTTCAATTGCGCCCCTTTTGTGTATTTCTTTAATTGAAAATGCCTTTAAGCATGGGGTACATTCTAGCGAGCCTTCAGAAATATTTATGGAGATGAACATAAACTCAGAAAAAGAGTTGACATTTCACATAAAAAACACTTCTTTTCCGAAAAGCGATACCGATAGAAGTGGCTCTGGAATAGGTCTGGAAAACCTGAAAAAGCGTTTGAATCTCTTGTATCCACAGGCACATCAGTTGAGTATCGAGGATGGAGAGAAATATTTTGATTGTACATTAACTCTACAATTATGATTAACTGTTTAATAGTGGATGATGAGCCTTTGGCTTTGGATATTCTGGAAAATTACATCAACAAAACGCCCTACTTGGATTTAAAGGCAAGATGTAATGGTGTGAAAGAAGCCATGAAACACATGGACGAAGAAGATATTGATCTCTTGTTTCTAGATATACAAATGCCTGAAGTTTCTGGTTTAGAGTTTTCGCAAACCCTTGGCGATCGAGTGAAAATTATCTTCACCACTGCTTTTGAACAGTATGCATTAGATGGTTTTAAGGTAAACGCATTGGATTACTTACTGAAACCTTTTAACTATCAAGAGTTTTTAACTGCAGCCAACCGAGCCAAAGATTGGTTCGATCTAAACGAAAAGGCTAAGAAGAATCTACAGCAAAGCATTAATGCAGAGGATAGCCTTTTTGTAAAATCTGAGTACAAGATTATTAAGGTGAAGTTGGATAACTTGCTATTTGTGCAAGGCTTAAAAGATTATGTAAAATTCCATTTGGCAGATAATCCCAAGCCGATACTTTCTCTTATGAGTTTAAAAGCGCTAGACGGTAGCTTGCCTCCAAATCGCTTTATGCGCGTGCATCGCTCTTTTATCGTAAACCTAGATAAAATTGAGACCATCCAACGAAATATGATCATTTTCGATAAAGAACACATTCCCGTTGCAGACAAATACAAAGATCAGTTTCAAGAATTTATAAAGAGCAAGTTTTTGGAGTGATTTCTAAAAGGAACTGAAAGTATTTTTCATACTAACTTATTACTTTTAAAAGCAGTAATTGACAATTTGACATTTAAACTGTATTAGATAGTTAGTATCCTATATTGCTCACCAACATGCATAAATATATCTTCACCATTTTTCTTCTATTATTTACTGTAAAAACAAATGCGCAAGACGAATGGGTGGGAGTTACTCTTGATTCTTTAGAATTAGATTCTGATAGTTTAATAATTTATGATTCAAGACCAGATTTTCCAATTGTCTTTTCAAAAGCTGGAATGGAGTATCAAAAAATGTTTAAAGTAGTAGGAATTATAAAAAACCAGTCCGGAAGTGAGTTTGCTTGTGGGATTTTTTGCTTTGCAGGTACATTGGAAATTGAAATTAAAAGATCAAATTTAGGGATTGACTTAAAAAGAATTTTTGTATTGGTTCCATGTCTTACTAATGATGATGAGAGGATTGGAAGGAAAGTAAAAATGGTGATAACCAATCTACCAAAAGATAGAGATATTGGCTGTTTTTCTGATGCCATTAATAAATTAGACTCAAAAGGGGAAGTGTTTTATTATTGTGAGTCTTATGAATATAAATAGAATTAGCTTATTACTACCTCTTCAAAAACATAGCTTTCCCAATTTGGCTATTAGCTATTTGTAGAGTGATAAAATACAAACCTGATTGTAGGTTTTGGGTATCAATTTGTAGTCTGTTTTGCAAGCTGCTTACTATAACTCCTGTTGAAATGCGATTGCCAGATAAATCGAAAATCTGGTATTCAATGGCTCCATTAAAAGCTGATTCTATTAGAATATTGATAGAATGCTCTGTCGGATTGGGATAAACCAATAGTTGTTGCGTAGCGGTTATACTTGGTTGATTGTAACAGTCTGGGAAATAATAAGCGGGTAAAGCTTCCAAATATTTTCTATCTAAACCAGCATGGTCTACAATGTAATTGAAATCATCAATCTCTTTGATCACAGAATTATAATGCCCGGCACTTCCACTAATTCGGTAAGGATAATCTGCATCTAAAATCGTATTTTCATATACATGAATGTTGTCAGAATCATTATCCAGATAAATACCGGCGACAGGCCAGTAAGATTGTTGTCCGTTTGTCCATCGAGATCGGTTAATACCTTTTATATAATTATGGTGTATCTGGGTGTTTTCATGAGAAGAAAGTGTGTAAATGGCCGCGCCATCTTCCATCAAAAACATGGCATTTTCTATCAAATTATTTCTAATGATATGGCCTGAAATTGAATTAGTTCGCTTATCGTGCCAACCTAAACTGATGCCAGTATAAGGCAAGTTTTTAAGGTAATTGTGTTCAACTGTTACTGAATCTGTATAGCCAAGAAAGATTCCAACACTGCCCACATAAGAACTTCCGATATTTGTAATGTAGTTATTAACGATGATGATATTTTTTGATTTTGCACTTTCACTGGTTTCATAATTTAGCGCCCAGTCAACCACAATGCCGTTGCCTGCCACATCATTAAATTGGTTGCCAGAGATAATGGACTCTTTCACCCCTTCATGAAAAATAATTGCTGAAGTTCCCAAGTGTTCAAAGCGATTATCAATTATTTGTATATTATTAGCATTAGCTACCAATAAAGCCGCTTTGGCTGGTTGTTGTCTTTGGTATTGGTAGAAGTAATTTGCTTGTCCGGCAACAAAACCCATATATTTTGGCAATCGCCAAGTGTTGTGGCTAAATTTTAGATTTTTGATATTTATATTCTTAATCGGCTTATTTCCATCACCTTTAATTACAAGCAAGTTTTCAAGTATTGGGATAAGAATCTCATTGTTGTTAATGATACTTTCATGCTCTGGTAAAAAGTAAAGAGTATTTTGTTCGGTATCTAAAAACCACTCGTTGGCTTCATCAATAAACTGATAGGCATTTTCTAAATGATAATACTGTCCATCAGTTCTTTGTGGATAGATTCTTTCGAACAGGGTAGATTTTTCAGGCTCTAAAATATCTACATACCCCAAATCTTCATCAAGTAATACATTCTTTAACCGCACTATCTGGCATGCCCAGTGTTTTTGTATAAACATTTCTGGCGGATTTGCTGGATTAACTTCTTCGATAAGATCGAAGCTAGATTTTGGGCTTTGCATTAACTGCCGCGAATCGAGCCATTTTGTTATTTGAAAGTAAGTACAACGGTTTGGTTCTCTGGCACGAATTGCTCGATTTCCTTTCAAAAATACATCTCTAAAATACAGGCTATCAATCGCAGCTTTGTAAATTCCATTTTCGTGATATTGCCAGTTGATAACAGGCTTGGCTCCTGAAAGTATCACTTCCTCATTATTATATGCAGCAATGGTTAAAGAGTAGTTTTCAGAGTTGAAGATGTGATTCGAAATGGTAATCGTGTTTTGAAGATAATAAGTGCCTGCCCTTAGATAGATAATAATATCTCGATCGAGGTTTTGGTTTAACTCAGCCACTTTATTTAATGCTTGTTCTAGATTCTGGTAAGGCTTTTCAATAGAACCATTTTGCGCAGTATGTTGAGTGTTTGAAACAAAAATGATATGTTGGGTAAAAGCAGGACTAACTTTAATAATTAGTAGAATGACTAAAAAAACCTTTATTAGAACTGTTTGCATCAGGCTAAAAAATTATCATAGATTAAATAAATCGAGATAGTATTATGCTTTAGCTTTAGCGATAAAGTTCTTGGGAATAACTGAAAATGTAGGCTTTAATTGAATCTAAAATAGCATTTACGCTAGGTGAATAAGTAGAATATTTAGAGAGGGAAATTCAAAATTGATATATTTATAATTACACAAACATTTTACTAAGAAATGCTCAAGCTTAAAAAGGAAAAAATTTCAGATTATCTGCTTCAATTAATTATGGTGATTTTGGGTGTTTTCTTGGGAATGATGGCTTCTGATTGGAATGCAAATAAAAGCACAGAGAAGAATAAAAAGAACCTGCTTTTGGGATTGAAAAGCGAGATCAACAACAACTTAAAGTATCTAAAATCTAGAAAAGAAAGTGACCTAACTGTGTTTTTTAATTCCTTGGATAGTCTTAGCAAATCCTTAAAGAGTAGTCCTGAAAAGTTGAAAGAGCCGTTTAAAAATCAATCTTTTATGGAGAGAGTGCCAAATTTTCCTGGACTTGGTAGACCTCAACTAGACGATGCTATGTTTGAAGCTACCAAATACAGTAACATGCTTTCTAATTTCGATATCGAATTATTAAAGCAGCTCACCAAAACCTATAACCTACAATATAATATCGAGTCTACCAGAAAAACGCTTGACCTAAAACTAGCCGGAATCGATTCGCAAACCATCTATAAAGATGTAGTCGATTTAATGTGGGAAGTAATGCAAGGTTACTTTGGTGCGCAATACAACCTGATTAATGAATATGAGATAACTATTGAGCTAATCGATAAATCTTTGGAGAAGTGAAATTGGCTTAATCTATCAAAAAAAGACATTTTTTATAAGTTAATTCTCGTTGTAAGAGAAAATGACTGTGCGACATAGAATATGTATGAGATTATAATTTGCCCTAAAAATTGGAAGCAGTATGTGTTTCAAATTTACCCATTACCCGATAGAAAAGTTCTGGTTTTGGAGGCTTGGAGTTTTACAACCACAATAAAATTAGCTGCACGATTAAGTCTCCAAAGTTTTATTCTATTTGCTATTTTATTTGTAATAGTATCCATTACTATGGAAGTTAAAGATGAGAAAGGATCACTAAGTGAAATACTTTTCGCTTATGCAATTATGGCGATAGGTATGTCAATAGCTATTTTAATCTATTCGATTGTAAAGTATCTTTTAGGTAAGGTTATCAAAACTAAAATTGAGATATCTGGAAATACAATTAGCAAATCAACTTCAATTTTTGGGTTTAACACCCAAAAAGTTAGCAAGCCATTTACAGGTTTTGTGCTAAAAGAATCTTGGAATAGGTATCAAAAACGGATATCAGCAATTTATGGAATGGGTTATACTGATGATTTAACCATAGCAGTTTTTAATACAAATAAAACAAATGCTTCTTCAGCAGAAATGATTGTGAAAAGGCTAAATACAGTTTTTGAATTAGAAGAAGTATTATAAGTCCAAATCTTGAAAAATAACTATTATTTGTTAGTTTTAGTCAGTTTTTAATTACAAGCACATTTAATCAATCAGAAATGAAAAAAGTACTAAACCTAACAAGTGTCTATTTAATCTTACTAGTTGCGCTATCTTCTTGTTCGTACCATGTCGGAACTATTAGTGCAGGGAGTGCCACCATTACAGATAAAAACTTTTCACACATCGATTTTGCTTATGGTACTGCCCGAACAGCAAATGTTTTGGGTATCGGTTCCAATAAAAAAGATGCTTTAGTTTTGGAAGCGAAAAGAAGTTTATACTTGAATTATGATTTACAACCGGGTCAGGCATTGGGGCAAACCACTGTAGATTTTAAGCGAACTTTCTTTTTCCCTATACTAGTTACCAAAGTTACTTTATCTGCGGAGGTACTAGATTTTAATACAGAAAACCAAGATTACGAAAGAACAAAGAGTAATTTAGAACGATTTACAGGCACTCCTCAACAGAGGTTCTATAAGTTTGGAGAATATGTAAACTATAATAAAAAGAATAATCTAACTATAGATGCTCAAGTAGTTGGTAGAAAAGATAATTACTTCGTAATCAGGTATATTGATGAAAATAATAACATGAAGTTTAAGAAAGTAGATGCATTAAAACTTTCTGCAAAACCAGAAAATGCTTCTTCGAGTACAAAGTATTCTGGCAAATTACTTACACCTAAATCACCAGAAAAGGAATTGGTAAAGTTTAAATATGAGGACAAAGAATACACTGGCGAGTTAATGGAGACGTCTGGCTCTAATTATTTGATAAGAATGCAAACAAACACTGGTGAGCTAATCGGCATTTATGTAAATGAAAAGGATGTGATTAAGTAGTAGACATTTTGGCTTTAGTAATCGCACTAGCACTATTAAAAACAATTGTATTTTTGCCATCATAATTAATGAGTGCATTAATACGTGCTCAATAACATGTTTTTAATCTGAGCGAATTTTACTAACCAACCAATGATCACAAATAAAGAAATAGATTTTGCCGCATACAATCAGTCATTCGAATTTGTTGAGTTGGGCTTCGCTGGAAAACTACTGGTAAAGTTCCTTCGAACTTTTAAAATAAATACGGTAGCCTATAAGCTAGACTTCTTCGAAAGGTTACTCAACTTTCTAAAAGTTGTTGCTTTAGAAGCTCTCTCTAACAACTTGCAGACGGATGTTTTCACGAGTGGAAATATAAAACTATCTAGCTTAACCAAGGCTGATAATATGAGCCAATCTTTTGTGGAATTTCTATTTCAGTTTGAAATTCTCACTTTAGAAAATGAGGTGTTTGAGATAAAACCTGAGTACGAAGAGCTGCTTAAAGATGGTGCCATCAAAAAAGTGATTCAGGCAGAAGATATTTCTTTTATCCAGACTTTAAGCAAGCCTCTACAATCACTAATAAGAGATTATTTTTTTGTAAAAGATTTGGTAAATAAATACAACAAGCCAACACATAAGCTACAATTTGTAAGGCAAAATACTAGCAAATGGGAAACGCTAATTAATGAGAAACAACTTGATTATGAGGTGAGGTTATGCGAAACTTTGTTTAACTTAGTCTATCTCCATATTCCCAATAAAATTAAGAGCCCTTTTAGTGAAGATTATTACACAGAATCGGGACAAAATGCTTTTAAAAACTTTACAAGATTTATCTTTCCCAACTATCTGAAAAAGATAAAACCACAAGAAAACCTGCAAGTGCTCGACTTGGGTTGTGGCTATGGAAACTACATTGATGTAGTGCAAAAAACTTATCCCAAAGCGAGTATCGATGGCATCGAGATTAACCCAAAAGTATATGCAGTTACCAAAGCAAAGTTTGCCGATAATGATCTTGTAGCAATCTTAAATCAAGATTTTTTTGATTTTGAAACTGCTAAAAAGTACGATGCTATTTTGGTGAATTATGTATTTTTCTACTTTAACTCAGAAGAAAAACAGCGATTAATTGAGAAAGCAAAACAGCTACTCACAGCCGATGGTTCTATTATTATTTGCCAGTATTTTTCGGGTATTGAAGCCATGAAAGCCCAATTAGCCCAAAAGCAAAAAGATAATTCGCTGGCAAAAAAGATTGAGATGTATTACAGCGATAAAGTTTTGTATGCCAATACACTTTGGAACGATGCCGTAGATACTTTTTCGGAAGCTGCCAAGTGGAATGAGTTTAAGCGAATTGCTTCAACCGCCGGTTTACAAATTACAAGCATGACCAACGCCGACAAGTTTTATTATTCCTTATTTATTGAATTGAAGAGATGAGAAATCTGTAAAGATTTAAATATTCTTTTTACTGTAAGACACACGTATTACGAAAACATAATTGTTAACAAGAATTTTCAAGCATATAGTAATCCGTCTTATGTAAATAGCTATTATTTGTTAGGTTTGCTATCAGAAAAATTGAACTATCAGATACTAACATGTTTAAAAAATATAATTCAATAGAGAATACTTATCGCGAGGAGTTTTTAGAAAAGATAAAAGCATTTGGCCTTTGGGAAGACATATTTATTGTACAAGAAAAAGTACATGGCGCTAATTTGAGTTTCCACACGACTGACGGTGAAAATTTTTATACAGCTAAAAGAACTGGATTACTTGACGCTGATGAAAAGTTTTACAATCATGGAATGTTGCTGAATGAGCTAAAACCGAAGCTGCAAAATATTTGGTCAGATTTACAATCTAAATTGAATGATGTAACGCATTTGGCAGTTTTTGGAGAGGTAATAGGTGGTACTTATCCGCATCCAGAAGTTGAAAAAGATAAGAAAGCGATTAGGGTTCAAAAAGGGATTTTTTATAGTCCTAAGAATCATTTTTATGCTTTTGATATTCTTATTAACCAACATAATTATCTGGATGTAGAAGCAGCAAATGAGCAGTTCGAAAAGCAAAAATTACTCTATGCAAAAACCATTTTTGAGGGGAGTATTGAAGAATGCTTAGCCTATCCAAATAATTTTGACTCATTAGTTCCAAAAGAATTAGGTCTGCCTGAGTTAAAGACAAATGTTGTTGAGGGTGTGATTATTAAGCCTTTAAAAACCAGTTATTTTAGGAATGGTACGCGATTAATCTTAAAAAATAAGAACGAAAAGTGGGCAGAAAACAATCAGTTTAAAAAGCCTATTAAAAAAGAAGAAGCACTACCTGAGAAAATTATTAAGCTGCAAGAAGCTATATTGACTTATGTAACAGAAAATAGATTGAACAATGTTTTGAGTAAATTGGGAGAGGTAACAAAAAAGGATTTTGGTCGAGTTTTGGGTATGTTTAGTAAAGATATTACCGAAGACTTTTTTAAAGATTATCATACAATTACCGATGAACTTGATAAAAAAGAACTCAAACTAGTTACTAAGTCTTTCAACAAAGTGGCCATTGAAATGATAAATCTAAGATTGAAAAATTCTTGAGGTTTTAATTGCCTTTATCTCATCATTAAACCAATGAAAAACCTCAACATAATACTAATTTGCTTGCTTTATGCTTGTTCTGGTATTGATAAAGATAGCTTAAAAAAAGAGTTGAATGACTCTTTTTTTGAGTGGCATATACAATCTGATGATACAATTAAGACACAAGAATTATATTTTTTTCAGGATAGCATTTATGTTTCTGTTTCCAAAGAAGATGAGCAAAAGATCGTGCATTTAAATTATTGGAACACTGATCAGAATCTGTTTTATGCAACACTCCATTTAAAAGAAATTATAGAAGATATTGAGTTTCGGATTGTCTCTTATTCAAGCGACTCCATCAAACTTTCTTATAAAGATGAGTCTTATTCAATGCTGAAAATAGAGCCAGAGAAAACACATATTTCAAATGAAATAGTAGGTTTGTGGTATGCTCCTGCTGATAGTATTCCTATAAAA
Source organism: Chondrinema litorale (assembly GCF_026250525.1). Classification (GTDB taxonomy): domain Bacteria; phylum Bacteroidota; class Bacteroidia; order Cytophagales; family Flammeovirgaceae; genus Chondrinema; species Chondrinema litorale. Next base: position 52,895 of record NZ_CP111054.1, on the reverse strand, counting down.
GCAAAGGAATATTCTGAGACTAGAAATTTTCTCACAAACCCGACTTTTGAGTTTACCAAAGATTCATTCAACATCTATGCTTTTGATTATTTTGCCAGAGGCAAATACAAGTATATCGATGGAAAAACGAAGCTTATTATTTTAGAATCAATACCATATTATACAGGTAGCAAATGCATCATTCTTGATTCAATCGATGAATCACACCTAAACATTTTACTAGAAGACGATATCTCTACTTGGAAAAGATATGAGTTGGTGAGGCGAAAGTGATGTATAATCATTCAAAGCTAATAAGATTCTAGCTAGATTTAATCCACCATAATTCTTAATTTTGGCTATCGAATTTCTAAACCCAAACAAATGAAACTATACATACTCGCAATTTTCACTTTCATCTTTTCTACTAATCAACTAAGTGCGCAAAGTAATCCTGAGCAAATCACAGCGATTATTTGTGGAAAACTGATTGATGGTAAAAGTGGCAAGGCTAGAAACAATGCGGTAATTCTTGTAGCGGGCGAAAGAATAATTGAAGTGGGAGATAAAGAACTCATTTCACCAGATTATCAACTAATTGACTTATCCGATTATACTGTTTTACCAGGCATGATCGATGCACATACTCACCCGCTTATTTATGGAGACGATTACCAGACCAATCATTTAAAAGGCACTTCGGCGTATAATGCTTTGCATGGTTTAAAGGTAGTGCAAAACTGGCTTAACGAAGGCTGGACGACCATCAGAATTGCTGGCGATGCGGATGTAAATTATGCTCATTTTGAGATTAGAGATGCGATTAACGAAGGGCTTTTTAAAGGGCCAAGAATTTTTGGTGCAGGTCATTACTTGTCGATAACTGGTGGTGGTGGAGATATCAATTATATTTCTAATGAGCAGTCGATTATTACCGATGGTTTAATTGTAGACGGTAAAGAAGAGATGATTAAAACAGTGCGAAAAGAGATTAAAAATGGCAGCGATTGGATAAAGCTTTTGGTAACAGGCGCTTTTATGTCGGCAGGAGATAATCCGCAAAATGTGCATTTTAGCGATGAAGAAATTAGCACTGCAGTAGAAGAAGCCAATCGCAGAAACATTCCAGTGATGGCACATGCGCATGCCACTAAGGGTATTAATCAGGCTATAAAGTTGGGGGCACGATCTATAGAGCATGGTACTTTTTTGGATGACGAAAGCATTCGTCTTTTTCTGGAATACGATGCTTATCTCATTCCTACCATATATATTGGCGAATACGCCCTCGAAACTTTTGATGCCGATGGGCCGCAAGCCAAAAATGTAGAGATTACCAAAAAATACAGAGATGCAAGCCGAGAGGGATACAAAAAAGCGATTAAAGCCGGAGTTAAAGTGGGTGTTGGTTCAGACAATGTGGGTTTTCCGCCGAATTTTGCTGCTAATGAGTTTGGTCAGTTGGTAGATTTAGGCATGTCTCCGATGGAGGCGATTAAGGCTGGTACAATTGTAAATGCAGAGCTTTTGCAAAAAGAGCAAGATTTGGGCAGCATAGAAGTTGGGAAACTGGCTGATATTATCGCTACTAAAGGCAATCCACTCCAAGATATTTCTGAACTCACCAGAGTAAAGTTTGTGATGAAAGGTGGAGAATTGATTAAATTGGAGGAGTAATTCTTATTCATATAATTTATGATTTTCCCAACTGGAATTTCTGCCAAGCTAAAAGACAAACGAGTAGATAAAATACTCATCAAGCATGGATACCAACCTAATTCGTGTCAGATTTTTTATAGCCCAATAAAATATTGGAGGTTTACAGTGATTTTAGCTTTAATAACAGTTATTCCATTTATAGGCCTTGGTTTAAAATATTTTTATCTAATTATTGATTTCAAATACTTTATTCTAGGCTACTTATTTATATCTTTTCTTATTTGGAGAAGAATGAATAACACTATTGTACTTACCGAAGGGCAATTATTAATTATCAACCCTAATCCTCCATTTAGAAAGTTCATAAAATATGATTTAGCCAAAATAAATAAGGTAAAACTTGCCGGCTCAAAACTTAAATTTATTCTTTGGCTTTTCCTCTCATCTGGGAACTACATTGAGATTACTTCAAATAATAAAAACCATAGGTATTTCTGTATTGCTCTCAAACTTGATACTTATGATGAGAACTTTACAAAGAAAACTTTAGATGATTTACATCACACACTTCGAAATAAAAATCTTCCAGTAGAATTTATGTTCGATTAATACCAATTTCTCCCTTTCTTACTTGCATAGTACAATATATACTACTAATTTCCGGGTATTTAATCAATTGTTGTTCCTATGGAAGTGTCTAACCTGAAAGATAAAAAACTGAATCTATCTACCTCTTGGATTTTTGTAACTCTCAACTGTCATAATCTTACCAGTTTATATTCCTTTACTTGGTAAGAAACGGTTGCCGAACATCTCACTCTTAATCAGGTTTGATAATTAGAAACACATCAAGTCAAACAAATATCACTATGAAAAAAATTGCAATTGTAACAGGCTCATCATCAGGTTTAGGACTCGAAATCGCTTTGCTATTGGCAGCAAATAATTTCACAGTTTATGCCACCATGAGAAACCTAAAAAAGCAAGATGAGCTATTAACCAAGGCAACAGAAAAATCGGTAGAAGTGCAAGTTTTACAACTGGATGTAACCGACCAAAAATCTGTAGTTCAATGTTTTAGCACCATTATAGAAAAGGAAGGTAAGATAGATTTATTGATAAATAATGCCGGTGGCGGCTTTGCCAAAACTACCGAGCATGCTACCGAAGAAGAAATAAAATGGGTAACCGATCTCAATTATTTTGGTGTAGTAAGATGCACCAAAGCGGTAATTCCTATCATGCGTAAAAACAAAAGTGGCTTTGTAATAAATATTTCTTCGGTTGGGGGCTTGGTCGGTCAACCTTTTAACGAATTATACTGTGCTTCTAAATTTGCGGTAGAAGGTTATACAGAGGGCTTGGCTTCTTACCTCACAGATAATTTCGGAATTAAATTTTCGATTGTGGAGCCCGGTGGCATTAGCTCTGAGTTTATGAAATCTGCCACAGCCAAAACCATGACAGACGGACAAATCACTTTGCCTGAGTACATGCCAATTATGCAACAGTATTTGGGCGGCAGACAAAAAAGAGCCGAACAAGGTGAGACACAGTCTTTCCAAACACCGGCAGAAGTGGCGGAGGTAGTTATGCAAGTAGTGAATGCTGAGCACCCACCACTGAGAATTAGAACTTCTAATTGGGCAGAAGATTTATGTAATTTAAAAACAGCAGCCGATCCGGACGGTACCAAGTTAGTAAAAGCCGTTAAAGAGAGATTTTTAGGTTAAGCTGTAACCTATTCCAACAATCTACTTCCGGGTTTTTCCTGAGAGTAGATTGTTTGTTTATCTGTCATTTTGAGTAAATAAATGTATTTATTGCTCTTAAACCTATCTAAACAGCATTGAAAATGACAGTCAATCTGCTAAACAAAAAAGAGCCAAAGTATTGATAGGATAATGGGAGAGGGGTGAAAAGTTTACAAATGTTAATTTGGCGTAAATTGCTCAAATTAAAATGACTTGGCTACCTATATTTGAGACGATTATCAACCAGCTCAACAAACAAATTTTATGAATATAAATCTAAAAGTGGCTTTTTTCGCCATACTTTTGATTAAACTATCTACTCAAATTTCTTATTCGCAAGTTACTACTAGTAAGGGTTATTTAGTTCTCAATAATAATGATACTATCCGCGGTTATCTGGAAAATCTAGATGATGAATTTTTAGATAAAGTGCTTTTTGTTAAAGAAAACACTAACGATATAGCCTATTACTTTGCTAATCAAATAAAGCAGGTTTATATACAACCTGACACATATCTCGAATCAAAAGATTTTGGAAAAGATACAGTACTTTTTAAGGTTTTATCTGAGGGTAAACTTTCTTTATATAAGCATAAAAAAGATTTTTTTATCACCTGTGGAACTGATAGTTTAATAAAATTAATAGGGGGGAAATATTTAGTAGAATCTTCTAATAAAACTTATTACACAGATTCGAAAACCTATAAAATTCAAATCAAGCAATGTTTAAACGATGCCAATTATTTTGAAAAAGTAGATAAGCTATTTTTCAAAGAAAAAAACATTGTGGCATTATTTAACGAGATTAATCAAATTGCTGAACCCTCAGATGAAGCACCAAAACTCAAAAAATACCATAATCCAAATCATTTAGGTATTGAGTTAAGTACTGGAAAAAGTGCATATGGTTTATATAATCAACAGATTACCGATTATTCAGAGCAAATTGAGTTAGAAGATCCTATTTTCCAAAGTAGTTTCAATATTTATAATTCAAAGTATCTTGGCTTAAACTATAAGCGAAATGTTGGGAAATCTAGCTCGAGTCTAAGTTTTAGTCTAGCATTCAGTAAAGCTTCTGATAAGTCATACACAAAAACAGGTGTATTTCAGTCTACAGAGATGATGGTAAATGAAAATCTGCCAGATTCGATTGGCCAAATTGTAGATACTTATAATATAAATTTGAATGCCTTAGATTTTAGTTTTACTTATTATCGTGAACTTTCAGCAAAAACAGTTAGACCTGTTATTGATGTTGGTATCGCAGGTAAATATCTGATTAATAGTCAAATAGAATCGACAAGAGAAATATATGTGGATGATACTTTTGTTAAAAGTAAAAATTATACATCAGATCAAAAGACTTTATATTTTAGAGCAACTGCAAGTTTGGGTGTTTGCTATAAAATTAGCATGAAAGACGCTATTATTTTTAGAGGAGTGTGGGAAGGAACCCTGCCTGGCATGATAGGTAACGTTGTAATTCTTAAAGCAGTAGTGGCTTATAATTTTATGTGAGATATAATTTGAATGAGACATGAACAATTTGATTTTAGTTTTATTATTGTTTTGTGTGTTTCCAGCTTGGTCGCAAAACAAAAAGACAGATAAAATATTAGAAGAGGGCAAATTACTATTTCGTCTAGAAAAAGCTTCTTGGAATAGTACAGATCATTTTCTAGCAAATTTCGAAAGTAAACAAAATAATGTTGGTGGATATTTATCTTATGAAAATGAAGATAAAACCATTACTTCTATATTCTATGATTCTCATATTCACGATAAAATCGTAGTCCGATATCTATTTGATGAGGTTCCACAACAACCTATAAAAATTGATTCTGTTAGTTCCGATGCTTCTCCTTTAGAACAAAATCTAATTTTAATGAGAACAGATGCACAACAAAGAGTGCATACAGATGAAGATTCTTTTTTTAGTTTTTATGAAAATACGTCTTTGAATTATATTCCATTAATTAATAGCCAAGTGCAAAAAGTGTTTATACTGACTGGTCCGCAGGTAAATGGTGTAGTTCTAATAGGTAATGATTATCAATTGATATATAACGATAGAAATGAGTTTGTGAAAAAAGAAAAAATTCATAATTCACTAGTTAGAATTCCAACAGGCTCTAAAGAAAAAACAATTTCAGAGACATTTCATTCACATGTTTTATCTGACTATTTCAATTCTACAGATATTTGTACTCTATTACTATATCGAGATTTTGTAGAATGGAAAACACATATTGTTATCAGTAAAAAATACGTGTCAATTTTTGATATGAAAAAGGAAAAAATCATTACTATGAAGAAAAAAGCTTGGGAAAAAATAAGTAACATGAAATAGAAACTTGAAAGTTTTTTTAATTTCTATTCTAAGTAAAGAAGCATTTTAATTCCTCAAATGAAACAAATCCTGATTGATAAACCGACAAGTAGAAAGTCTATGATTTACTCAACAGAATTGTATTTTAATCTTATTTATATGCTAATTATGTTTTTAGTCATCCTTTTGCTTCCTTATAAATTAGATTATTATATTGGGCATTATCCATATGCATTTATTATTTGTTTGGGTCTGCTTATTAGCTTTTGGCTAATCTATCTGATTAAGATTATGAGGTTTAATTTAAATAGAATTACCTTAGAAAATAATGCAATTCAGTTAGACTTATGGAATTTTAAAACTTCTAAAAGCATATTAATTCCTCTAAATAATCTTACTATTAAAGTAAATCAATCTCGATCTGGTAGTTCTTTGCATTTTTATAATCACAATAAAAAAATAGTCACACAGAATGAAAAACACGGAGGATGGAAACATTTTGAATTACTTGATTTATATGTTCAATTAAAGAAATTAAAAGGTGAAAATCCTTAAATTCCAAGACATGTGAGACAGTATAAGAATTGATTTATGTTTTATAAAAATTTTGTGATATTATTCTGATGGTACAAGATTTTGAAATATTAGAGGGAGTAGCAATTGGTTTAGTTATTATAAAAATCTGGCTCGGATATACATTTTTTAGAGAACAAAGGAGTAACTTAAACAAGCCACAGATGCATCCTGTAATATGGGCTATGGGTATGTTTCCTCAATATCATATTTTTACAGGAAAGCATCTTGCTATCCGATACTTAACCATGTTAGTAGATTTCGGATGGAAAGGAATAATGGTATTTTTAACTATTTATTCCTTTGTTTTTAGGTTTCAATAAGATAGTCTAGTTCAAGTTACCTAAAACTCACCATTACTTTCTCTGGGTTTTCGCCTTGTATTACGGGGTCTTGTTCTACACCGTGTAGCCTTCTAGAGTAATAAGGTACGCCGTAATTTTTGTCAGATACATATTTAAAAAGCTCTTCGTAGCTAATGGCTTTATCTTTATTATAGTCTGCATTTTTGTTTTGTAGCGCTTTTAAAAAGAAATAGGTAAACATGCCATGGCCCTTGTCATTGTACCAAGTAGCCACCTGATTTTCTGATGTGGAAGAAAGCACAATGCCATTTTTTAAACCATCGGCTCCTTTGGAGGCAATTACAATCGGAGAGATATTTTCGTAAACATCAGCACCAGAGAAGCATGCATCTAGCACAACTGTCATACTCTTTGCCGGAATCTGGCTGAGGTTTTTGTAAAACACATCTAACGAATAACCAGAAAGCTCCACATACTGCGGATCGCATTCAACCGGCACGAAATAACCTTTTTGGTCTTTTAATCCGGGAGCACCATGCCCAGAGTAAAACACAAAAACATCGCTCAGGTTTGCTCTTACAGAATTAAAAAGCTTACCATTTGGATAGGTGCTGTTGCCAAAAAATCTTTCAAAATCTCCCTTACTGGCGTTTTCCAAATAGTAAATATTGCCTTCTAAAAAGCCAAAAACATCCACCAAATACTTTTTTACAGCGGTAGCATCGTTAATTGCAAAATCTACGGGCTTGGCATATTCGTACAAAGCATTGCCGATTACTACAGCAATGGCATTTTCATTTTTTGTAGAAGTAGGAGTGAGACCAGTAAGTAACTCTGGATTGATTACGGGTTTGTAATCTCTAGCAATATCAATCACCTCCGTTTCTTCTGTTTTTGGCAACTCCGTTTCTTCCTCAACCACCTCAACTGGATTCGCCGAATCTATAAATGGATCATTGATATCTTCTTCAAAAGAATCTATATTTTTTTCAGGGATGGCAGCCATGCTATTTACCGCACTTAAGGTATTTTCTACCTTATAAATCTTAAAAGTTGTAAGTGCCGGGTAAATTTCCAGATAGTATTCATTCCCATGTTTTACATCTAGATAAGCCACACTTCTCAAAGTTCTAAATTTTATTTTCCCCTCAGAATGTACCTTAATCGATAGCTTATCGGCATTGCTTAGGTCAAAAGTTTTTTTGTCGTTTACAACCACTGGAGTTTTATAAATAGCCCCATGAAGCGCATTTTTGCGATAAATATGTACCATCGCATAGTCACCAAGTTGCTCAATAAGTGGATTTTTTGGGTCTTCTATAAATGTTTGCGCGTATCCGTCTCCAATGGCTTCAAATTTAGATTTGGCTTTGCCGTAATCCTTTGGATGCCCAATTTTGAAAGTAGTTAAAGCAGGATAAACTTCCAGAAAATACTCTTTGCCTTTTTTAATATCTAGAGATACGATACTTCTAACTGTTTTGAAAGAATAATTACCCTCAGAGCTCAGTTTGAGAGTTAATCTACCCGGACTTGTAAGCTCAAAGTTTTGTTTCTCATTTACCAGAACTGGCGCATTGTTGTTTGCCCCATATCCTGCATGACTTCTATAAATATGCACAATGGCATAATCGCTATCGGCTTGCGCTTGTAGTTTGAGACTATAAGTTGAGAGGAGTAAAATAAATAAAACTGATCTGGTAAATATTACATCATGCATAGAGTCTGCAATAAGGATAAATAATCGATAATATTCTGGAATACGGTACTATGTTATAGCAAGTTACTAAAAATATATTTTTATAGCATTTTTCTTACATAGAAGAATGCGCTTCAAGTCAATTTGTGTGTAAAGCTTTAAATGACTTCTCCTGATATAATACCTTAAAATTAGCAACTTTTATTTTTAATTATTCGTAGATGAACTTGTACATTTTTTAGTATCAACAAATTACTTTTTGATAAACTCTTTTCTGATTTAAACAATTTAACATGAAACTGAAGGCTCTACTATTTTCAATATGCTGTGTATTTCAAACAATCAATCTATTTAGCCAATCTGGCACTTTTAAAATTAATGGTATAGTTTCAAATAATTATAGTGGTTTTATTTATTTGACTTATGCAGATAAAACCGATAGCACCCTTGTAAAAGATAATAGTTTCTATTTTACTGGTTCGGTAGATTACCCTACAGAAGCCAATTTGAAAACCAAGAGTGGCTACCCTAATGGGTATTTATTCTTAGAAAATACAGAGATGGAAATAGTTGTTTCGGTTGATGAACGGCTCACTAATATTGAATCTGTAGAAGGTACACAATCGGCAATTATATTAGCAAACCTAATGGATTTTTATGGTGAAATAGGTGGGGATACAGCTATGAGTACTAAGCTACATCATTATTTAGATTCTATTTTTACTGAAAATTCTAAAAGTCAATTAAGTTGGATGCTACTATCCGATGTGACAATGGATCCCATTTTCACCTACGAGCAAGCAATTGGTTTATATGCTAAATTGGATACAGTAGCATTAAATACAGAAAATAAAAAATCGATCAACATTTCTCTAGAAAAGCTGAAAAACATTAAAATAGGAGAACAACTTAAGCCATTTTCGTTACCAGATGCAACTGGAAAAATGGTTAAAATGGCAGATTTTAAAGGTAAAATATTATTGGTGGAGTTTTGGGCTTCTTGGTGTGGCCCCTGCAGAAAAAGCAATCCAGATTTAGTAAAGGTGTACGACAAATTTAAATCGGCTGACTTTGAAGTAGTAGGCATTTCTTTGGATGAAACGCAGGGTGCTTGGTTACAGGCTATTGAAAAAGACCAATTAAGCTGGCCAAATGTAATAGCTCCCAACAACTGGCAAAATGATTACATAAAAGAAATGATGATACAGTTTATTCCATCTAACTATCTGGTCGGCAAAGATGGGAGCATACTAGCCATCAACATTGCGCCTGATGAATTGCAACAGAAACTAGGAGAGTTGTTGGGGGAGTGAAGTTATTCTAAAACTAAAAACTCAATAAAATCACTGGTTAAATCAGTCATGTGGGCGGTTTACTCTTCGGAAAGTAATTCTTGTTTAGCTACCAGATCGATGTTATTGACTTGGTAAAACTCTTTCAGTTTGCTTTCTTTTGTTAGGTAAAACTCCTTTAGTCTCTGATAAATAGCCATAATATTGATTTTCTAATTTATGAAGTGAATCAAGATACATACAACCTTGCGCTGGACAATTTTGATTCTCGTAGATAAAATCAACTACTTTATATAGTAAAACCATGCTTGAATCTTCAATCTGTATGGTTAGCCTTTCAAAGGCTACCTTCTCATTACGATATTCAGCAAAAGAGTTGACTGCAAGTACATAATTGATATAACCCACTTTCTCTTGAGCATGTGTTGTTGATCAAGAGAAAGCATATTAACCCTGTAATGATGAATAAATGTTTTTGCATTCTATTCTTAAAAAGGTCTTTATAAACAGAATGCAAAAAGCGACTACTTCGGTCGCTCTGCCAACAATTTTAGTGTGTGCGCTAGTGATTGGTTGTTTTCCCATCCATCGTGCCCGGGGATTACATATACTGGTGCTGCGAATTTTGCTTGTACATTTTTAATTGACTGAGGCCATGCATCTAGATCAGATTCTCCGGTATAACCTAAGCCTTTTGCTTCTGTACTTTTCACAAAACAACCACCATAGAGTATCTTATCATTCTTAAACCAAACTACTATATTATCATGACTGTGTCCTGCACCGGGATAGTAAACCTCAAAAGCATATTTGCCAACCTTAAAAGTAGTATCGCTATCCATCAAGTATTCAGGTCTGGCATTTTTGTTTACCACACAAAGCGAATCTGTCATTCGGGTAGCATATGTTTTAATTCCTTTGGTTTTGTAGTAATCTAAACCGGCTGTTCGGTCGTCGTGAGAGTGGGTGGAAACCGTTAAAATTACATCTTTGTTATGTCTGGTTTTAATGCTATCGAGCAAAGGTTGAAACTGGGTAGTATCCCAAGGTGTGTCTATCATTACCACTCCTTTTTTTGTCACCAAATACAATCCGTTAGAAGTGATTCGCTGCCCATTATAAGTGTTGTATGTCACATAGATATAATAATTATCTACAAGATGAGAGATTTTAAGATCGACTTCTTTGGTTTGCGCAAATAAAGAAAATGGAAGAAGAAAAAGAGCAATCAATAGGTTTTTCATAGGGTAATAGTGTCAGTTAATTTTACATTCTAAAATAAAGAGTATCCCTCAAAAAACTGACCTAAACTACATGAATGGTTAAATAAAAAGGGGAAAACAAAAATTAATTTATCTTCCCCCTTTACAAGTATTTTGCATTAGTTAGCTTTTCTTTTCAGCTTCATTTTAAGCCATTTTCTCTTCCAGTATAACACGGCTAATATTATTAGGAGTGGCCACATGTTTAGCATAAATAATATAAACCCTGTTACAAAGCTCCACCCGTTTTCTAGCGCATCTAATACTTTTTCATAGTAAGGTTTTACATATACATTTGGCTCTTCGGTAAAACTTACTTTTTGGAAAATTACCAGGTCGATTGTGCTAAACGACACTTTATCTGTAAGGTATCTGAGGCGACCTTCTTTGGCTTCAATTTCTTCTGTAATCTTTCTAATAGCTTCTTCAGCTTCAATTACATCTTTTACATCACCTGTTTTATTTCTTAAAATATCGATGTATCGGTCTCTTACTTCTTTCTTGGTTTTTAATCGGCTTTCTATATCCACAAACTCTTCGGTAACATCCTTAGAGTTAATTTCAAGATTGCTGGTAAATATCGATTCTGATTGCAATTGCTTTACAAGAGGAGAGAAGTTTTCATTATTTACTCTAATCTGCAAGTGGTTAGATTTCTGATATTTTGTGCTGCTCATGTTCATTTTAGAGATAAACCCGCCATGTTCTTTGCAGATTTTTGAAAGCACATCTGTTGAAGCAGTAACATCTTTTACCTGAAATTCCATTTTTGCAGACCAGATCATTTTTCTGTCTTCAGGAGTGCTCTGCTCACTCATACTGGTAGAGGCTCCTGCTTGAGTCTCTGATGCTTCTTCGGTTAAAGCATCTGCAGGCATACTTTCATTAGCGTATTTTTCTTGTTCTGCGCAGGCAACGACGAATAAAACGCTAATGGCTAAAATGATTCTTCTCATAATGTAATTTGATATGTGAAACTAAATTAATTGAAAAAGTCTGTCTCAATATAATACAAAAAAGTAGAAAGGATACATTTATTACAGTTGTCAGTGAACAGTTGACAGTAGACAGTGAGAATTAACAGTTTACAGTGGTCATTAAGTAGAGTTTATACACTATTCTTCATTTACTCTTTTGAGGTCTAGGTCTTGGAAATCGAAGCTAAAATCTATTGCAGGTGAGATGCCTTTCATTTTAATTGCTTGGGCTTTTCCCTCTTCGTCTAGTTGAAACATCACAAATGCATCGGCATCTATTAAGCTTGGATTATCCCATTTTACCACAAAAGAATTGGCTTTATAATAGGCCATTTTTCCGCTTAACTTTGGTGAGCGGTACGATCTAAACCAAAGGCCATCATCCTTTTTAGAAATCTCAATGTTACCAAACCATTTGTCTTTGTATATGCCGATATAGTCATCTAGATTGAGGTGGGAGGCATCTGCATTTTCTACAGTTTCCCAAACCTCTGCAACTACTTTGTCAGCAGTGCTATCATTTTGACCTAGCATTTTTACATACGCTGCTATCCAGTCGAAATCGTCTAAACCTAAATATTTATCTAAAATTGACTGAGATACGGCAGAAAAAACACCTGCACCATCTAAATATGTATTGGTTAAAACGACAATTCCCAAGTTTAAATCGGGTACTAGAATCGTTTTAGATAGCATTCCGATTAATCCACCAGTATGAGAAACCACCATATTGCCTTTCATGTCTGTAAGAAACCAACCCAAGCCATAGCCATTAAAATGTGAATTGTATCGTGGGTTTCTGTTCGCATCCAGTGTTGTATGAATCTTCCACATTTCGCGTTGGCTGACTTCAGAAAACAGCTCTTTTTCTAGGTTTTCGCCATATTTTCCTTTGTTGAGGTGAACTAGCATCCAGTTGGCTAAGTCGTTTACATTGGCATAAATTCCACCTGCTGCACCACTAATTTTTTTGGGATCCCATTGCTCTGGTTCAATTACAGTGAGCTTTTTGCCATCGTTAAGATGCGGCAAAGCCTTGTTGCCATTTTCATCTATGTAAGTAAGAGAGGCATAGGAATTATCCATTTCGAGTGGCTCAAAAATACGCTCTTTTATAAAATCCTCCCATGTTTTACCACTTACTCGATGTATCACTTCTCCTGCTACCAAATAGAGCATATTATCGTAATCGAACTTTGTACGAAAGGCAGATTTAGGCTCGAAATATTGAAAATTGGTCAAAATATCATTGATATCGAAATCTGAACCATCTGGAAACATGGTTAAATCTCCAATGCCCAAACCCAAACCTGATCGGTGTGTGAGCAAATCTTGAATGTTGAAGTTTTGCGTTACATAATCATTATACATCTTAAATTCTGGAATATGATCTACCACTTTGTCTGTCCAAGAGAGTTTGCCATCTTCCACTAACATGGCCAAAGCGGCAGTGGTAAAAGCTTTTGAGTTAGAGGCGATGCCAAAATTTGTATGCTCGTTTACTTTCTCTTTTGAGTCGGCAGATTTTACGCCATAGCCTTTCTGATGCACAATTTTGCCATCTTTTACTACTGCCACAGCCACACCAGCCACGGTAAAGTTTTTCATGGCATTTTCTACAATTGCATCTATTTCTTTAGAAATTGATTGAGCAGATATGAGATTGCTCTGCAAACCTAATAACAGCAGCAATAAGAATTTAAAGTATAGTTTAGTCATGTATGTATATCTTCTTCAAAAAATTCAATATAGCACTAATGACTTTCTTACCCAACAATTAGTATTGTATTCCCTTTAAAAAGCGTTTTTTAGCTTATTAAGCATGATTTATATTTTCTGCTAATTGCTAAAAGGATTGATGTTTGCCAATCCTTAAAGGTGATTTTTTTTACTATTTTTAAAAACCAGAAATCATTTTGTGTTTTCTATTCTTTATCTAATTGAGACTGGATATTTTTAAATTTATCGATGATGTCGTTCAGTTTCTGTTGCTGTTTTTTTATCTGTTTAGGTCGTATGAAAAACCAATTAAGCAAAATCCAAAGCCCTGATACACCATAAGTGAACACAGCCCAAACTGTTGGCATAAGTAATGCATACTCATACAGATAAAGTACAATACCCAGCGAAAGCAAAACAAAGTACAAATTTAAAATTGTAGTTTGTATGTATAATTGCTTTTCTTTTATCGCCAAAAGGTTTTTTAAATAGTGTTGAGTGTCTTCTGTTTCGTCTACCTTGTTGAAAAGCTCTAAACTTTTACTTGTAGATAAGATGAACATTGCCATAGCTAAAACCACCAATACGATCCCTATTTTGGTGGTGATCAGCTCAGGCTGAAAATATACCCAAATGAATATGACAAAAACACAAGTGGGAATTAAAAGTAAATTGGTGAAGATAATTTTTCTTCTATAATTCTTTTTAAAACCATCCATTTTATTGTGAAGGTCTTTCAATACTGGTTTGTCTGCGTTTTGACCAGCCCATAATTCGTTTAAATCTATATTACTTGAGTCCATTTTCTTTAAATTTTTGAGTTAATTTTTCCTTTATTCTATGAATTTTTACTCTTGTGTTTGCTTCCGAAATACCTACAATGTTGGCTATTTCTGACTGCTTAATATTTTCCAATTCCAATGAGATAATAATACGATCAGTTTCTTTTAGCTCAGAGATGAATTTATAAAGCAATTGAATTTTCGGTTCGATGTTAGCCTGTTTTTCTTCTGTTATATTTTTTGGCATCTCCGCACTTGGATATCGCTTTTGCTTCTCGATCTGTCGCAAACAATTGTTTGTAGCTATTCTATAAATCCAAGTGCCAATATTCGACTCGTTTCTAAACTTTGGTAACTGTTTCCATACAATTATAAATGTTTCTTGAGCCATGTCTTGAGCTAGATCGTGATCGTTGGTAAATCCCATGCACAAGCGAAATATTTTTTGCCAGTAGGTATTATATATTTCTTCAAATGCCATTTAAAAAATTTTGTAATTGATTGAAATACCAGTCCTTATCATCATACATAATAAAATGCAAACCTTTGGTTGAATACTGTAAATCTGCAGTTTGTAGATTTTTGTATTGTGCTTCAATACTAGGTTTTATATTTTTAAAGTAATCTTCTAGCAAGATAAGCGAAGGACATTTTATGTTTTTGATCGACTCTCTTAAATCCACATTAGCAAAGTCGCAATACATTTCGGCAAAGGTTTTTCTGTCTGATTGTAAGCTCCAATTCAGTATTAATTCTTGCTTGGTGGTATCTGCCACAAGTCTTTGAGCAGACATTTTTTGCATTTGGTAAAATTGGTCATTACTGGCAGAAGTAATTTGCTGAACCATAGCTGTGCAATCGGGCTTCTCCACCGATTTAAAAGTTGGATTCATCAAAGCAGAGATACAAGGTAGTGCGTCAACTACAATTATTTTTTCTATAAGATCAGGATAATCTGCCGCTAGTGCCATTGCAAAAACGCCTCCCATGCTGTGGCCAATAATAATCGGTTTTTCAATATTGTTGGTTTTAATGTAGTTGGCAATGCTAGTTTCCCAATTTTTAAAAGTAGGATTTTCTTGTGGGGTTACTCCTGCAAAACCAGCCATTGTTAATGTGTAGCAAGTGTAGCCTTGTTCAAATTTAGATTTAGTTTCGTCCCAAACTTCTCCAGCACTAGCAAAACCCGGAATTAAAATAATTGACTTTGCACCTTTGCCACTTTTAACTACTTCAAAAGCATCTGTAACAGTTTGAGCAAAATTATTTAGGCTTAAAGCGAATAATAAAACAATGGTTATTTTTAAACTCTTCATTTTGTTATTTTTTATTTGTTCGACTTTTAGATACAGGAGTGCCTAAAATGTTACAGAACTAATAAAAAAAATTTAAATATTTTTCTAATGGGCTGTTGGAGCGCCTGAGGAGTGTTTTTTAATCGCTATATATTGATTTTATTTTTTCTTAGCAGTTATAAAAAAGATTAATTCTCTTATAAAAAGGCTGTTTGAATTTTTCTTTTCAGACTCAAGGGTTGTCAAATAAATTATTTAAATCATCCTCTGAAATAATTTTTTTAGCTAATAATACTCCTACTAAGTTTTGTAAAATAGGAGCTATGGAGACATTATTATTTGGAGTTTGAATGATGGCTTCTGATTTTATATTTTCTATGCGCATAGACTCGTGAGAAAAAATATTCCAGAGCTCTTTTCCAATATTTATATTTCCGCCATTACTTTCAACCAAGCTCCATAACCAATTATTAACTTTGTAATGCAGAGGCATTTTTTCTTTATTAATTATTCCAGTAGAATCATGTTCTTGAAAACCCATAATCCCTTCAGGTTTTAAAAGCTTAGAAAGTTCTCTTATTATTGTTTTGGGATCAGATAAATACACTAGTATTCGTCTTCCCACAATGGCATCAAATTTATATGCTTCTATAGATAGATTTGTTAAATCTGAACATATATACTTTATATTGTTTTGCTTTTTTGAGATAGCAATTGCAGAAGCTGAATTTATACTGTTTTTATTTGAATCTATACCTATTACTTTACCATTATCACCAATAATTTCGGCTAGTAGCTCAGTGGTGATTCCTCTTCCGCATCCCACATCAAGCACAGTCATACCTTTGGAAATACCAATTTCTAAAAAAAAGTTTTTTGTGATTTCATTCATCTTATTCCCATAGATTTATACAAATAATTGGCGAATACAGCTTTTGAGGATTAATGAAATTTTCTCGTTTAAGACTTACAATTCTTAAATCAGGTTTGACTTGTTTGTTGTAGTTGAAGGTAAGTGTACAACTCAATATAAGTATTAAAAAAATTGAAATCAATTCACTTAGCCCAAATTAACAGACTG
Source organism: Chondrinema litorale (assembly GCF_026250525.1). Lineage (GTDB taxonomy): Bacteria > Bacteroidota > Bacteroidia > Cytophagales > Flammeovirgaceae > Chondrinema > Chondrinema litorale. Next base: position 36,186 of record NZ_CP111054.1, on the reverse strand, counting down.
TTAATATGCTCTTTGTTTAGAAGGAAGTCAACGGAGTGGGAGTGTGGCTTTGATGGAGTTTCTTTCCCTTTTATGTATAATATTCTCCATCCCAAGGTTCGAAAAATGCAATAGTTGAGTTAGGTTGTAATACGATAGATTGGGTTTTGTCTTCTGGAATTAAACCAAATTCAATGCCATCAATTACCGTTTTGAAAGGTTTTACAGCAATATCACCAAACTCTATTTTACCAAGTTCAGTAATCATTTCTACAAGTTTTTTGCTAGTGGTATCTGGTTGAATTTCTGCTGTGGTTCCTGCATACCAGTAATTTGTTTTTATATGATTTCCCAACTCATCGAAAATGTAAAGGACTACATATTCTTTTCTAGAGGTTTCCCATTGTTCATTTGAAGCACCAACAGGAAATACGAAAGTTTCATATCCAAAAAACTGTTCACCGTTATGCGTTTTGCCAATATAATGTGTGTGATAATCTTCTTCCCGATTGATAGGAAGAAGTTCTGGTATCCAAGATTCTTTTAGAGGGTTTATCATTGGTTGGTTTTATTTTAATTCTGCTAAGTGTTTTTGATATTCATTAAAGCTATCTTTTATTAACTTGTAAATGATCTTTAGTTTATGATCTAAGTCGTTCAAGTAAATCTTGTGAGTCTCACCATTTATGGTAATTATCTCACAAATGTATATCGTATTATTATTTTTAATTTCTTCGCCAAATTCTATTTCTTTAACTGTTTTCCAGTGTAAGTTATATTTCTTTAGTCCAGTATAAAACTCAATATCACTTTCACGAATTATTATTTGTTTAGACCGTTTAAAGATAGTTTTTAACTGTACAACAATAGCCCAATAAGAAAGAAAAGGAATAGCTAAGCCCATAGTAATTTTAAGAATAAGGCTTGGGTCTTCTGTAAAATATGCAGAGTATATTCCGCCTGAAATAAAGACAATTGAAAAAATAATGAAAACTATATGTTTAAAGTAATTGATCTTTATTTCAATAGGTTTTTTCATAAGTTAATTTAATGCTGGATTTGTAGTTAGTCTTCCTTTTCTATCAAGATATTCACCTTTGCCTTTTTTAACAGCGTAAATTAAGCCTTCTTTTTTTATATACTCAAGTTGTTCATAATCATTTTCTAAAATCTGATAACCAGTAGTATCTATTACTCCCCATTTTTCATTTTCATTAGTGAAAATTAGATCCTCCATGACTCTTTCTATTTGATTAAATTTGGGTTCAAGTATAAAATTGCCATCTATATCTAATAATCCATAAAGTCCATCTTTTTTTACTAATGTAAACTCGTCAAAGATCATTGGATTTACTTCCGAAAAAACAGTTTTGAAAATTTCTTCTCCCTCTTCATTAAAAAAGCCATACATGCTGTCTAATATAGTACAGTATAAATTCCCAAAAAAAAGAGGTTCAATTTCATTAAATTTTGGTTTACAAACTTCTTCACCTTTTCTATTAAGTAACCCATATTTATTTTCTTTTACTGTTAATATCAATGTTCTAGGAAAACTTATCCATGCATTATCTATATCGTGTTCTCTGATTAGATAAATAGATTTTCTTCTATTATCTAAATGAGTTAGTAAATACTTATCTTTAGTTCTTGTTTCCGCTATTTCAATGACTTCAAGTGCCTTTTCAAATTGATTATTAACAATTAACTGCTCAAATTCATTTGAATCATCAGGCTTTTTAGATAGAATATGTTTAATAGCTTGCTCTAGTTCTAAATCCTTTTCAAGGTTACTTTCCTTTATTATTTCTTTATTTTCAGGTCGTTCGAAACTTTCGGTAGAAGTAGGATTTAATGATTCAGATTTTGTTAATATTTTTTCTTCTAATTGAGGTTTATTGATTTTTAAACTATAATATATCACTGTAAATATTAAAAGAATTACAATGCAAATTGATAATATGATTGTTTTAAGATTACTATTGGTGAAAATATTTTGTTCATTTTTCTCACTTGAAATTTTACTTTCATTTATATTTTCTAAAATTTCTAAAACAGCAACATTAATTTTATTGAGTTCAATTTGTTCTTCTTGTAGTATTATTATACCTAATCTTGATTTTTTCTTAATTTCATGATAGCGATTACAAAGTATAACTATTTCTTTATTTTGTTTATCAAATTTTTCAGTCAATAAAATGTCAAGAGCTTTTTTTGTTTCTCCTTTTTGAATTAAATTATTTATTATTGACTTGATATTTTTTTTATCCATTTTCAACGTATTTCTTTAATATCTACATAATCAACAGACAAAATGATTATGCAGTTAAATTACTATACTTTCATTGATAATCTATTAAAAATACCTATTTTCTAGGTGTCCTACATATTTTTTTCTTGATACATCAATCCCCCAAAACAAAAAACAGCGAATACTTTTTCAATATCCGCTGTTTTGTATGTCAATCTGGGAACGAGATCAATCGACCATTTTGTAGATTTCACTTGCTGCTAATAGAAAACATCCTAATCCATAATCTTCAAAATCGGGTTTGCTGTCATAGGTTACTGGCTGGCCATCTTTCGGCTCTTTACCTGTACCTTGTACGTAGCCTAAAAATCCATTGGGGTGAATTGCCTCATTTACAATGGCATTGTAAGCTTTGGTGATTACGGGCTTGTATTTCTCTGCACTGAGCAAACCGTTATTAATGCCCCATGCCATTCCATATATAAATAGCGAAGTGCCTGTGGTTTCTTTACCGCCAAAATTGGTTGGGTCGTGCAAACTTACGTTCCAAAAACCATCTTCTCTTTGGAGAGGAATTAATGCTTCTAGCATGCTTTTAAGGTCGGCTTCATATTCTTTTCGGTGGGGTTCATCGGCAGGAATTTGCTCCAATACTCGCACCAAAGCAGCTACTACCCAGCCGTTTCCTCTAGACCAGTAGCAATCTTCGCCATTAGGTTCTTTGTAGGGTGGGTCAAAATCTGCATCGCGCCACCACAGCCCATCTTCGGGATTATAAAGCCCATTTTCGCCAATTGAATCTTTGGTGAAGTCGTACATGGCATACATTCTTTCGAAATAAGCATCGTCATTTTCCATTACACCCAGTCTGGCAAACACCGGCATCGCCATTTGGATGGCATCTATCCAGTCCCAATCGTCTACTTTTTCAGTGCGCATCATGCTATCTATAGATGCTTTAATGTATTCAACCATTTCGGGTTTCTTCTGATCGATTAAATACAAATCAATATAAGTTTGCCCTGCACACTGGTTGTCGGCATTACGGGTGTAAGTGTCTCCATCGCGTAAATTCCATTCGTGAAATTCGCCCCAAGTGTATCCGTAATCGTAGTATGCTTGCTCAGGTTTGAGTTCGTAGAGTTTCATGAGCCCTTCGTAATACACTCCTCTCGTCCAGATGTTGCTGGCACGGGAACGGTTTGTTACAATGCGCTTGCCTACATCAGGCCATTTCTCCATAAAGTATTTGTTAGTGAGCACCATTTTATCTAAAATTTCCTGCTTTGGTGGCAACTCCTGCGAATCTGAACAGGCAAATAATCCCAAGAAAATCAGGCAGATAAAACCCAAAGAACCACTTTTGCGAATGATACTGTTATTGCTATTTCTCATCTCCAAATTATATGTATAAATACAGTTATGTTAAGTTAATACATCAATTACAAATCCATATCAGAAGAATTCTCTACTGAAAGCTTGCTATTATCTTTGGTTGTGAAAGTTACATTTTCAAACTTCCATCCGTTTGCGTGATTGATCTGTCCGGCAGTCTCTGCTTCAATATCAATATCTTTAAAGTAAAATTCTTCTATGGTAGAGTTTTCTAAACCAGATGCAGACAACGCTTTTTTTGCATTGGTTACTTTAATGTCTTCGATATGTACATTCTTAAATTTCGGAATCCCTTTTTCGGCAGGCTCCACTTTTTCTAACATGGTTTTCCAATGTGGTGGAATGGTTTCATAATCGTATCCTTCTGGCAAAGTAGAATAACTATAGCTCGGATTCCAGTTCATAGAAACTTCTATTGGCGTACCCACTTCATCCATGTAAATATCTTTCATATAAATATCTTCTACAGTACCGCCTCTGGTAGTAGCAGACTTAAACCTGATGCCAATGCCTGTTCCTTTGGCGGTCAGATTTTGTGCTAATACGTGCCTGATACTTCCAGAAGTTTCGCTACCAAAAGTGATGAGTCCGCCGCCTTTTCTAGAAATACAATCGCGAATTACGATATACTCTGCCGGTTTATTTACCCTTAATCCATCTGCATCGCGACCTGCTTTCAAGCAAAAATTATCATCATTACAATCTATATCGCAGTTTTTTACCAAAACATAAGAAGACGAATCGATGTCAACACCATCTGTACTTGGGCCGTGGCCATCTACATTGTTTCTAATAATGAGTCCGTCAATCGTAACAAACTCAGAATAAAGCACATGCACCGTCCAGAAGCCAGCTTGTTTTAATGTAAGGCCCGAAATGGTAACATCGGTAGAACCTGAAACCAACACCGTTCTAGGTCTTTTTGCATCGTAGTCTACAATCCAGCGTAAGCCTTTTGGTTCGTATTCTTCCTTACGCATTTTCCAGTACATATCCCAGAAGGGTTTGCCCTGCGCGTGAATGGTTCCTTCTCCGGTAATGGCTGCGTTTTTTTGATCGATGATGTTCACAAGTGCTGCTGGCCATTTCATTTCAATGCCTGCTACACGGGTGTCAATCTCCGGATAATCTTCGATATTTTGGCTGCCTCTAATTTCTACACCTTTGCCAATTTGCAAGTTCACACCCTTTTTTACGAAAACAGAACCGGTTAAATAAGTGCCATTTTCAAAGCTAACAATGCCGCCTCCTTTAGTAGCACAAGCATCAATGGCATCTTGTATTGCTTTGGTATTGAGTGTTTTACCATCTGCCACAGCACCGTAATCATTCACTTTAAATATCTTATTAGACTTGGGCGTTTTTCTAGCACCTACTTTCTTTACCCAAGCAGGGTTTTCACTTTGCTCTTGTGCAAAAGCTGATGTTGTATGTAATAACTCTATCGCAAACAGACTTGCTAGCAATCCGGCAAATAGCAACAGATTCAATTGTCCGTTCCATATCTTATTTCTTTTCATATATTCCTTGTTGTTTTCTGTTTATAAAATGACCTAATTGCCATCTGGCTTTTTGTTTTCGAATGAAGGACTCAATGGCCAGTCGAAACTTTCAAAATCATCCGGTTTTGCCGGGTCGAATTCTGGAAGATTATCTTTTAAATGTTTTGCCAGTTCGGGCACATTGTCTTTCACTCCTTCCACAATACATTTTGCCAATTCATAAGCACCATAGGTACTAAAATGGGTGTTGTCTGCTAGGTCTTTCTCTTGTCCCGGAAATGTGCCTGCTGCAAAATGTACAAAAGCCTTTTTAGAATCTTCTACTCCCATTGCCTCATAAAAATCTTTGCTCATGGCATTTAGATCGACCAATGCAACTTGTTCTTCTTCGGCTGTTTGGCGCATGGCTTCCGGATAATTTTCTAACGTGTTGATGATTTTTCCCTGCTCGTTGAACCTGCGTCTGTGCATGGAGGTAACCAAAATTGGAGTAGCTCCTTTGTCTTTGGTTTCTTTGATAAATCTTTTAACTAATTCTTTGTAACCAGTGAAAGCTTCTACATGCGCACCACCGGGTTTTTGGTCGTTGTGTGCAAACTCGATAAAAAGAAAATCGCCAGCTTTCATCTTGCTCATTACCTTTTCCCATCGTTTTTCGCCTACAAATGCTTTGAGCGTTTCACCAGATTCGGCATAGTTGGCTACAGCAATATCATCTTTTAAAAATGCTGGAAACATTTGCCCCCAAGCAGCCCACGGTTCATATTCCTGATCAACTACTGTAGAATTGCCTGCCAGAAAAACTGTGGGTATTTCTTTGTCTTCTGTAATTTCGATGGAATTGATATTCGGGTTTTTATTCGAAAACTCTAGTGTAAGTTGATTGTCCCAGTTTAAATAAGGATGCTCTCTTGATTTGAGGCGAATGCTTTCTTGCTCATTAATTTTGGGAGTGCGCACATTTACTACAATGGATTTTGTAGCGAACTCACCTGCAGCTAAATTCAAATCATAAAGCATCAACCTTCTAGATTCTGCTTTAACAGTGGCTTTGGTAGCTGTTTGCTCATTGCCAAAAGTAATTTTTATTCTATAATTCCCTTCTGGCATATCCATCGTGAAATAAAATGGATGTACGCTTGTCAAAAAATCTGATGAAGCATCTTCCTTTCCATTATTACTACCTGTACTTAATGGAGTTTCAGAAACTAAACCATAACCAGTTTCAGGAGAATAGAAAGTAGTACTAGTTACTTGCTTGTAGCCATCTGCTGCATTGCCATCTCCAAAATCAAATTTGAAGGTAACAGGTTGATCAATAGTTTCATCTGTTTCTGTAGCAATTTCTTTAGTCTGAGATTCACCTTTAGGCGTACACGAACAAAAGATTGTTGCGAGCAGTAATACGAAGCCTATATGTTTTAAACCTGTTACTTTCATTAGTTTACCTTAATTATTTTCACTGAAAAGAATGGCACTATCATTAATCTCTGCCTTCTTGTTATTAAGTAAATTGATAATTTCTGCACCCGCCAAAAGCACTGGACCATAACCGTGTGCTGCGTAGATATTAATAGGTCTGTGGTAATAGAATGCCGGATCGAAACCCATGCCTGTACCCACGCAAGTTCCTTCTACCTGTCCCTCATCATTTACTTTGCTCACAACAGCGTTCCAAGCTAGTAATGCCATTGAGCCATAAGCTTTTTCATCAATCCAACCATTATTAATGGCTTTGGCAATGGCATAAGTGTAAATAGCAGTTGCTGAAGTTTCTAAATAAGAATCGTTTCTATCGATTAGTTGATGCCAGAAACCGGTTCCATCTTGGTAAGAAGCCAAACCATAAATATGCTTTTTGAGTAAATCCATCACCTTCTCCCTTCCCGGATGATCTTCTGGCAATACATCTAGAAGCTCCACCTTGGTCATTACTGCCCAGCCATTTGCTCTTGCCCAATGGAATTGCGGATGCACGCCCATATCTTGCACCCAACCATGCATGTATAGGTTTTTGTCTTCATTAAACATACGTTCAGAAAATTGTACAACCTGTTTCACGGCATCATCAAAGTATTTTCTGTCGCCAGTAAGTTTTCCCATTTGTGCCAAAGCAGGCACACTCATAAATAAATCGTCGAGCCAAAGCGTGTTAGGCAAAGGTCTGTTTCTTGCCAATGTGCCATCGAATAATCTAAACTGCTTGTTGCTGATGTAATCAATGTAGTTGTCAATTACTGGCTGCACATCTGCATCTAAACCATTTCTCTTAGCTTTAATAATTGCCGCACAAATCGCCCCTGCATCATCTAAAGCATGTGGCTCAAGCACTGAACGGAAAGGTGTTTTTGCTTCTGGATATTGCTCTTTTAATTTTCTGTATTTGTTGGCCATATCAGCAATAAATGAAACTCTGTTGTTTACATATTCGGCATAGGCATCTTTGCCAGTGGCTTTACTTGCAGCCAACATACCTGCATAAGTTACTCCCCACTCATAACTCAATAGCCTAAAATCGCCTTTTGCTAAAATGGCTTTGTCATTAGGCTTTGAGAAATCGGTAATTTCTTTGCCAGATTTTTCGTCTACTACTTTGGTGGGCGTATTTGCATTCAGATAAGTGTACACCTTATTAATAACAGCTTCCACTTGTTCGGGGCTAGAAATGGTATAAGGTGTCGGATAGTTGGGTTGCAGTAAATGCAATGGTGTATTTGAGTCATTCATTTTTGGCTCTTGCGCAAAAGCAAACGAGCTACTACAAAGGAAATAAAGCATTACAAGCCTGCCAGCGAGGCTGCTTTTTTGTTTCTTTAAGTTGTCTAATAATAGGTTGTTCATCTTCATATTCGTGGATTTTGTTAATATTTATCTTTTCCCGGCAGTCGGATCAGGCCAGTTATCTGTTCTGAAAGGTGCTGCTGGCAAACCACTTTCGTTAGTCAAATTAGGGTTTTTAGGATTGCTATTAAATGCATATCTCACGGCTACTGGATTTGGTACTTCATCTCCCCAAACTTCTACCTTGTTTTTACCTGTAATTTTAGCTTTTGCCCAATACCATTTTTTATCGGCTCCTGCTATGGCAAATTCCATCGGTGCGTGTCCATCTTTTGTTTTTAATCCCTCTCCTACTACATCAAATAGCAACTCAATTTTATCACCTTTTACTTTGGCTTTTTTAAACATTGGCCCAGTTGCTACCATCTCTTTTCCATACACATCTGCCAGTGCCCATCTTGCCATGCGCTTGCCTACATCCAGTTTGTTATGTGGGTGAATATCGTGCGCCTCTCCTATATCTATGGTGACTATCAAAGCTGTATTTTTGGTTTTAGTTACAGTTCTTCTCTGTGCTTCACGAATATGAGCCCAAGTATTATCTACTGGTTCTGGCTCAATATCTCGATAGTTAGGTAGCTGGATGATGCCAAAAGGAAAATCTTTTATTCCCCCATTTGCTTTCCATTTATCTCGCCAAGATACGACAAACACCGGCAAAAGCATACCATACTGTTCTGCTCTCTCCTCGTTAGATTCCCCCTGATACCAGAAAGCACCCTGTATAGTATAAGGTATGAGTGGTTCGATCATGTTGTTATAAATGGATGCTGCAATGCGGTAATCGCGTAAAGCATCGGGCACTCTCGGTTGACGTGGCGCTTTGGTATTGTTTTTTTCTGCTTCTTCGGCCGCCTTTTTCCAAGCTTCCATATCGCTATCGTATTTGGCTTGTACTTCTGGCCTTTCGGCAGCCCAAAGCGCTGTGCGATCTACACAAGGTTTAAAATCTTCTGAAGCCAACAGATATTCTTCTGGCATCCAAGCTTCTACTTGCGAACCACCAAAAGATGCATTTATCAATCCGATTGGGATGTTTAAAGCTTCCTGCAAATCAACTCCGAAATAATAACCCGCTGCACTAAACTCTTCTACTGAAAGTGGTGTGCATTTCTCCCAATTCGCCAGATTGCCTCTTTTGTGATGGAAAGCAATTTTTCTATCTACATTAAATAGATGGATATTGGGTTTATATGCTGATGCAATCGTTTCTTCACCATCGGTTGTACTGCTTAAAATCAGTTGCATGTTCGATTGACCGGTAAGCAACCAAACTTCGCCAATTACAATTCCACTCAACTCGATGGTGTTTTTCCCTTTAATAATCATCTTCTGCGGATTGGCATTTGCAGGCATGGCTTTTAGTTTTACCATCCATTTGCGGTCTTCTTTGGCTGTAGTCTTTAATGTTTGCCCAGCAAATGTTACTGTAACCTCTTCTCCCGGACTTGCTGTGCCCCAGATCGGTACGGGCTTATTTCGCTGTAAAACCATATTATCGGCAATAATATCTGGCAAGATTACAGCCGCTTTCACAGAGCATGCAAGCAATGAAAAAAGGATTACAACTGTGAGTTTGTAAGTAAGTTGATGAAATGATTTTTTTGTCAGATTCATAAGTTTATTAGTCTTTTTCTCCACAATCCAATTTAATAATCTATGGGTTAATTTTCTATATCAGATGCATTTACCAGTGTGGCACTTACCAGTGTGGCACTCATTAAACCGATTACTACATCATTGGCCAAGGCTTTTACAGTGAGTTGTTTCAATGTTTTTTTAGGATTTAGTGAAAGATCAAGAATGGTAGCAGCCCCACCATCAATCACAAAATCGCTAAAACCTTTGAGGGAAGTATACTCTTTAAAGTCTCTGGTGATGAGACCCGATTTTAAATGCACCCTGTATGGCTTGGGATAGTCAATATTAAATGCATAGCCATCTTGGTAATAATCTTGCTCAATTGGCCACCAAGTTTCCGGGTTGTTCAATTCTAAGGTTTCCAAAGAACCGTCTTCGTATTCTACTTCTACCACACCATTTGTAAACCTACTTTGCATCGGATTGGTAGAACCAGCCATCATCAAGTAAATATGTGAGGCTTTACCAGTAAGTGGAACGGAAACATTTTTGGGGTAATTATCCCATTGTGATGTAAAAATTATATTGTTGCCAGAGCCAGATGGCGTAGCTAAAGGAGCTCCAAATGGCAAAGAAATTTGGTTATTTTTAGCCAAGTTTCTCAATCCAGAATCGTCGATATTGGCTTCGATTAGAGGATAACACCAGTTGCCAATTCCTTGCCAAGGCAATTGCAAAGTTGGGCTTTCTGGTCTGGGTGAAAGATATTTATTCTGAAAAATCTGAGTGACTTTATCATTATAAAATCCGCTTAAATCAACAGGAAGATATTCATTATCAGTATTTTGTGAAATATCCCAGTTTACAATGTGGCAAGTGCTTTCGATACCTTTTTCACTTGTAAATACCAATATGTTTGTACCGGGTTTTAAATATTTGGGATCTGAAATCGCATCTTCAAATGAGATTCCAGCTTGTAATTCAATGGTTTCTTCAAAGTCGTTCGTGCCGGGGTTAATTCGCAATTTGCCTTTAATGATTTTATTGGTGTGATTCACCACTCGATAGCCAATTTTATTCGACTCTTGCTCTTCTGATGCTAAGATTTCTATCGCATCTGTTATCTTAAAATCCAAAGGTTGCCACCAAGTTAAATCTCCTTCTTTCAATTTTACAAAGGCTGTGTGATGTCCCTTTTTACCTTCTACTTTTACATTAAACGACTTTTTATTAGGTTTTGAAAAGGCATTTTGAGGATCGAATAATTCTAAAATTTCAGCATTTTGAGCTTCGAGTGAAATCATTTCTCCCAAACCAAGTTTTTGATGAATATCTAATCTGGCAGGTTTTTCACCTTTCCAATCCACTGTAATGTAATAGAGTCCGTCTTTATCTGCTAGGTTTTTATCTATATCCAATTCGATGGTTGGTTTCCCAATTGCATTCACTACACTTTTCCATTTTACATATTTGCCATTTACTGTCAATTTTTCCAAAGAAGTTGCTAAGGCTTTTAGCTGCAATTTCAAATTCATTTTTGTGGGAAATGATGGCTTAATGCTCCATGTCTCTTGCAGTTTGTTTTGCTGATATTTGATGTGGATATCTGGCGTGCGTAACTCTGCATGCTCCCAAGTTTCTGGAAAACCAGGTTGAATAGTTAGGGTATTTTCCAGTGCATTGGGCAAGACTCCGAATAAGCCCTCAACCAATGTGCGCGCTGCCATGCCAATCGGATCAGAAAAATCTCGGTAAAGTTCTCCGCGAATGGCATCATAAAATGACAATTGCCCAAATCCTCCCGGACTAGAACTCAAATACATACTTTCCATCAGTGCACTTTTCCATAACTGAAAGGCTTTGTCGCTCCTATTTGCCTGCCAGTAAGCCAAAGAGGTGTGTAAAACCTCTGCCAAGGCTACATTATTGATCGACCAAGTATAGGGTATCCAATTGGTAGTAGAAACCAGTTGAAAAGTATTTTCAGGTAGCCCTTTTGCTTCTACAGGTATGTGCGGAATTTGTGTATCTACATAACGCATTGTTTGATAAGCCTGAAAAGGGTCTGGCACATCAGAGTCGAGTGTGTGGTAAACTGTCCATAAACCTGCTGCGGGATGTGTTTCTTGCAAACCAAGTAAGTCTTTGTATTCTGCATACTGCCCGGTTTCACTTATCCATAATTTATCTTGAATGGCTTTTTGGATTTTGTCTGCTTCAGTTTGATATGGAGTTGGATTTTCTCCAATCTTTCTGGCAATTTCAGCAGCCAGTTTATTGGCTTTATAATTATAAGAAGATGAATGCGTAACACCTCCACCACTGTATTGCAAACCATCGCTTGCCCAGATACAACAATACGCGTCGTACAAACCATCGCCATCCATATCGTAATTCCTCTTTTCCCAATCTAAATGCCTTTGCAAAGCAGGCCAGATCGATTTGGCAAATTCCATATCGCCAGTCCAGCAAATATTCCACAAGAGCTGATCGATAAATACCAGATTCATATCGTAGTGATGCGGGCGAAAATCTCCGTTTGGATTGCGACAAATGTAACCACTGCTGAACATGGCTGTACCCATTTCTTCTTTCTGGCGAGCAAAATGTTTGGTAGTATCTGGCACCACTGGTCCGACTTCTGGGCTAGTAACCTGAGATTTTAAATAACTCTCAAATTGCATTCTTGATCGATCGTGCCTGCCCATTCTATCTGCAGCGTAGGCAGCGCGCCAGCCGGGAATACGCATTCGCCAAGCCACAGCGCCATGTAAATATGTGGGGTCTTCCCAAACACCATCTTCTGCTACACTCAAAGCAGCACCCAAAGTATTGAGATAAGGATCAGGGGTTGAAAGGTAAATTTGTTGAGAAAGTTTTTTTCTGGCAGCTTCTGCTTTTTCAACCTCTGTTGCTAGCGAATTATAGCTTATCTCAGAGATAGTTTCCGGATTGAAAACTGAGAAATACAGCGGTTGATGCTCTTCATTTTTGAAAATACCTGAGATAATGGGATGTGCTGAACTATTAGATTCAAAGAGTTTTTCAGGGCTATTTTGTTGGTTGGCATCTGTGATTTTGATTTGCTCAGTTTCTGGAAAAATACCAGTGAGTTTTCTGAGTTTAGCCTTTTTTTCTTTCAATTCTTGACTAAGTGTGCCACTATCAAAATTCTTGGTAATTGCTGCAAAATCTTCTTTGCTAGTCTCCTTATTGGTATTAAAGTAAACTTGAAATTGATTGCCATCTACTTGATAAAAATTACTCTCGCAATATTCTGGTTTGAGGTAAAAGCTTGATTCGGGGTCTGCGCCAATATCACCATTCCGGCTAAATTTTTTGCCACTTACGCCTCCAAATGTCCAGAATAATTGAATGTTATGATCAACTTCTTCAAACTCCGCTTTTACTAGCATTCCTTCAACTTCAGCCATTGCCAAAACAGTAAGATGTAATTTACCTTTGCCCAAGATTGGGTCTGTAATTACATACAACATACTGCCGGGTCTGTATCTGGCTTCTATATTTTCAGCATCAATCAACCACTTACTTTCTCCATTTTTTATGAGACCAAACTTCATATTTCCGCCCATGCCCGGCAAGTATTGAGCAAATTCGGGCAAGTCCCCGGCCTCTACCCGATAGGCAGTATTGGTGCCATACAAGGCTCGATTGAAGCGCTTATCTCCATTGTTAATCACAAAATCTTCACCATCTGGCTGATATCGCACCGACCTTTCTACCCTATGCCACCATTTTCGATTATCTGTATTTTCTTGTACATTGTTACCTTCTCGTACCGTGTTTTCACAGGCATATAAACAACAGAAAATGCCAATTAGAAGAATTTTAGCTAGTAAGTTATTGCTGATTTTGAAGTGTCTGGTAATCATTATATCATCCAATTTTAAATACAAAAGCAGAAGTATTCATAAACTTACCACCTTGTGAAGCGACAAAAAGATAAGTTGGTTTATCGTTTTCTAGCAGTAATTGTGGCCTTTCAAATCGGCCATATTTTCTTAAATGCGAAGGCCCAGGAGGTTCTTTTATATAATCGCGAACTGGTAAATATCCAATTTGTGGCTTTGACCAATTTATTCCATCATCCGATTCCAAGTACAGCCCAACTTCATGATTGTAAATCCCCATATCTCTGGCAATCATCTTAAACTTTCCCTCATCGAACCACACGTAGGCATCTTCTAATTGGGTATTGTCGCCCAATTCAGAATAATCGATAATTGGGTTTCCATCATATTTGATATAAGGGCCTTCGAGTTTGTCAGCGATTGCCAAACCATACTTTCGATTGCCTCTGATGTTGGGATTCTTGGCATTTTCATAATCTAAGGTGTTCCAAGACTTATAATAGAGCCAATATTGCCCATTCGGATGTTTAATAACTGATGGATTTGATGTACAATGATTGTCCCACACCTCTCCTTTACCTGCTTCTAATAATGGTTTATCGAACCTTTTCCAAGGCCCTTCCAACGAATCTGCAATGGCTAAACCCACTCTTTTTGTATTGGTTTTGCCATTAGAGTTTCCCATGTGGAACAGGCAATATTTCCCATCGATAAACTTGATTGTTGGATTGTGGCAAGTGGTGGCATCCCACATGCCTGCACGGGGTTTCAATACTGTTTCTACAAATTTAAATGGCCCTTCTGGATTGTCTGCCACAGCATGCGCAATTTCGCAACTGTTAATCCAACCACCCATTCTTTTGCTAGCTGGCCAACGAGAGAAAAATACATGCGTTTTGCCATCGGGCGCTTTTATTGGACTCGTTCCCCACACATACCAATCTTCCATTTCGAGAATGCGCCCTATTGGTTTTAGTTTCTTGCTAAATGCTGAAAGGTGATCGTCATTAAAGCTGAGTTGAGAAGCAAAAGAAAATTTGTTAAGCCCCAATAGAAATGGAGACATTGCCAAAGTAGATACAAATTTTCGTCTGGTAGTTTTCATAATTTACTTGATCAGTATTTCTGGTTTTTCAGGCGCTTCCATTTCTGCACCCACATAAAAACTTGGATGTGGCGGTTGATTATAGGCCACATTCTGCCAAGCGATGCAAATTCGATAGACCGGATCGTGCATAAAAGTGCGGAATCGATAGTTTGTCGGAATGGTGGTGGTATAAATTCTTAATTCCTTATTATCTTCTGAGCGAAGCATTAATTCTTCTCGCCAATCGCCAAACAAATCTGCACTGAGTGCCGGAGTTGATTTGGTTCCGTTATTAGAAGTTGCTCCTTTGGCTGTTAATAAAACATTAGATTTTTCTTTTGTCCAATCCCATTTGGAAATGGTGTTTTTATTGAGAATTTCACGTAGTAAATCTCCATCCCACCAAATACCAAAATTGCAAGATTCAGGAGTTTTGTCTGAAATTTTCTTTCCGGTTGCACTGTATAAACCGCGAATATTTGCTCCCCTTACCCAGCATTCTGCTCCGGGATATCTCGGGTCTATATTGATTGCCAAGCCTCTCCCCGGCCCTTCTCCATCTTCACCTGCTTTTACTGAGGGCAATTTCCAGAGAATTTCACCAGTTAGTGCATCGCGAAAATTAGCTCCCTCATCATCAAACCTCTCTTGAATGTGGAACACTTCTAAACCCGGTCTTTCTGGGTTGAGGTCTGTCACATGCAAAGCATCACCATGACCAATGCCGGTTGAGTACATGCCAGTACCATCATCATCCAAAGTCATCGCTCCAAAAATGATCTCGTCTTTGCCATCATTATCCACATCAGCAACACTCAAACTGTGGTTTCCCTGTCCGGCAAAAGGTTTGTGTTCTGGATTTCCATCGTCACTGTCAAATGTCCAAACGCTGCTGAGGTCTCCATTTTTAAAGTTCCAAGTGGCAATTACTGAGCGCGTATAATAGCCTCGACTCATAATTAAACTGGGTGTTTCGCCATCGAGATAAGCCACACCTGCCAAGAAACGATCCATGCGATTGCCATAACCATCTCCCCAAATAGCTTTCAACTGCTCAGTGGTTGGCGTTTCTGTATCCGGATGTCTAGGAGGAATAAAATTGGTCGTTGTTATGGCAGCTCCAGTTTCTCCATTAAATACCGTTAAAAACTCAGGGCCTTTTAGTATGTAGCCATCTTTATTCCGGTGGTCGGCGGTCGGATTTCCAATTACAACTCCTTTGCCGTCTATGGTGCCATCGGCAGTTTTGCAAGCGACTTCCGCTTTTCCATCTCCATCTAAATCGTAAACAATAAACTGCGTGTAATGCGCCCCTTCTCGAATATTGATGCCTAAATTGATTCTCCAAAGCAATGTGCCATCTAGCTCATAGGCTTCTAAAACCGGGGGATCTGTATAACCTTTGTGCGAATTATCGTGTGCTCTGCCTGTCTGGTGCAGAACAATTTCGTATTCACCATCTCCATCTAAATCTCCCACAGAAGCATCGTTAGGTCTATAATTTTCTGGTGTTTGTAAGGGAATTGAAAAATAGCCTTTTGCTATTGTATTGGCTTTAATAGTGAATGGTTTCTCGATGCCTTTAGCTTCTTTTTGCTCTTTGCCATCCAACACTGGCTTAACAAACCAAGTATTGCTTTTGCTAAAATCGACCTGATTATCTACCAAACTTGTGCTCTCTGTTAAAGGTGCTTCATTCAGTTTTTCAGGCTTTGCATTGCCAGTTTTCCGATACACATTAAAAGCAATATCATCTGGATCGGTACCTAGCATTCGCCAACTAACAAAGGCATTTCCATCACCCTGATTTACGACAACAAGTCCTCGGGTTAGCTTCTCCATTTGCCTTTGAGCATGGGCAGAAAAAGTTAGAAACAGGCTAAAAAGTAGTAAGGTTATAGCTCCATTTTTGAATTTCATTTTCATGGTATTCTGATTAGTAATTGACACATACCAACTGATTATCAGTTAGCAGTAGATTTATGTTATGTAGTAATTTGATTAAATGAGCTTGAAAACTCACTGGTTATTTTGATCAACTTTTAAAGGTAAAATGCCCACTGGCCCCAGTAAACCAGATGGTTGTAACTCCCAATTAGAAGCATCAAAAGGTTTATAATTGAGGTCTACAAAATTGATTTCATGGTAATTCATCCACTCAATTCCCTTTTTATCTAAATCGATGATTCGATTAGCCATGAGGTTCGTCACTTCAATTTTGATAGCATTTTTGCCCGCTTTTAAATAGTCACCTATTCTCACCTGAAATGGCACACTCCACAGAATTCCCACTTCTTTATCATTCACCCAAACTCTTGCACTTTCTCTAACATCTCCGAGTTTTAGCAAGTATTCATCGGCATCTTTTTTAGCCAAATCAAATTCTGTGGTATACACAGCGGTTCCAGAAAAAGCGGCTGCTTTCTTATCTGGCAATTCTGTCCAAGAAACCAAATCTTGCAAAGTTTGTGTACTCGGTAAATCGGGACCTCCGGCAGTAAATTCAAGATTCCATTCGCTTGATACTGCCAGAGGAGTCCCGATAGACTCTGTGTATTTCCAATCAATAATTCCATCTAATTTTTCGGAGGCTGTTTGGAGAATAAAAGCCTCTCCCGGTTCCATCTGCACCTTTACCAAAATTTTATCATCCTCGAAAGAAGTGCTAGCCAATCCTTTTTTACCAGTTTGAGGATCAAAAACCACCACAGATTCTGGTTTGCTGTTTAGCGGAATCCACGAGTCGATGCTAGAGGCTGTATGATTTACGATATAGTAAAACTTGTTTCCATTAATTTCTTTTCTGATGTATTTGAGCCCAATATCTGTGAGCGATTCGCGGTAAACATCTTTGTAAGTCAAAGCTTTTTCCACATCATCAGACAAAAGAATTACACCTTCGCCAATCTGGTATTCAGCCACTCCATTTTGTTTCTCTTGGAATGAAAGCGTGTTGATTAATTGTTGAAAAGTTTTTCTTCTTTCATCAAGTTGATAATAGCCAGGAACATCTGTTGGCAACTTTTGGAAAATCACCGTTGCACCTGCTTTAGCAAGCTCTATTGCTTGTCTGAGTGTGGCAATTGGCATGTGCTCACTGGTTGGCAAAATCAAAGTTTTATATTGCTGACCCTTGTTTGAAGTGGCAATTAAGCCATTTTTTACACTCGCGTTTTTAAGTTGTCGGTCTGATGAAAAATCCATAGAATAGCCATCTGCTGCTAGTTTTTTAGATAATTGATAGAATGGCATCGGATGCAACCACTCTTCAATCGCATGAATATTGAGCAGTTTGTTGCGCTCGTTGGAATCGTGCCAGATGTCGTAAACCGGCCAGTAAATTAAAATATCGTTGTCTGAGCTACCTGTCTGCAAGAATGATTGGCAGCGAGTAATGTAACCATTTAAGCCCTCGATATGCGGCCAAAAACTATTGGAAGGAGCCATGTTGGTGGATGCGTAAAACAACCAACCCGGCCAGCCAGCTTGCTCTGGTGAATAGGTAGTTCCATGAAAAAACACATGGTTTATTCCCGCTAAAAATAGCTGCTCCACTTCGGTTTTACATTGAGCCAAAGGCACTTTAAAATGCTCACCTAACCATGTAAATGTTTCAGAAGAAGTTAATGGTTTGCCAGTGACATTTGCCGCAGAAGAAGCAAATTTCATCATCAGCGGGTCTGGTTCTACATTTTTTTCGTCTATGGTATAGTTCGGTAATCCGGGAATGGGGAAATAAGTCGAACCAAAAGTTTCGGTTTCGGGAATGTCTACGGCTGCATATAAATCGAGCAAATTACCCGGTGAGCCATGCGCCTGATTTTTAGAAAGCCCTCCTTGCTTGTGAATCCAATTGCTCCAAGGCTGAGAGAAATTTTCTAGCAACATATCAGAGATGGTTTCTCTGTAATCGGATTTGATTCTGGCAATTTCGTCTTTTTTTTCTTTGCTAGTAAGTTCTCTTAAATATTCTGTAGGATCGTAGCCCCTTCTTTTCTTGAATTCTTCGAAGAAGTTTGGTGAAAAATCTGCTCCATATACTTCGTAACTATCATTAAAAAATGCCCTAATACCCGGCTCTTTGCCTTGAAACGCACTCTCGAAGCGGTTTAGGTAAGTATCTAAAGCTTCTTTAGACATATGGTCCATGGTATAGCCTTCTCCACCCGGTGCTGCTCTTTTTACTTTTTGTCGGGTTTTTCCTGTAAATGCTGCATACAAAGTCCATTCACCTGTATCTGGTGTCCAATTGAGTTTGCCTGTTTCATCTACTTTATCGGTTAAATCAAGCAAAGCTGATTGAATGTCTGCATTATTATAGGCTCGAAGTGCTAGTAATTTTACTCCTAAGCTTTTTTGCTTTTCATCATCAACTTCAATTTTTTGGGCTAGCTGCTCTCCTGCTTTCAGCTCATAATTTTGAATGATTAACCTACTTGCTGCAAACTCATGCGTAATTTGTGGACCACCAAAAGGCCAGCCTGTTCCCACATTCATATCTACCTGCATGCCTTCTTTGTTGGCTTTCCTAATGGTATAGTGAAAATTCTCCATCCATTTTGGAGAAAGGTAACTGAGGTATTTATCTTCGAAACCAACTGCTCCATAAATCGGTGTAATTTCAACACCACCCATTCCTGCGGCTGCGTATTGCTCTATTAATTTGCCAATATTTGCTGAATCAACGGCACTGCCCATCCACCACCAACGAGTCCATGGCTTCATTTCTACTTTCACTTCTGGCCAATTCACTTCGATTCTATCATTAGAAACCTGCTTACTGCAACTTTCTGCCAATAGCATGAGCCCGACCAAGAGCACAGAAAAAAATACTTTGCTATATGATAGAGAGGTGATTAATGATTTTCTCATTTTCAATATTGTTTAATAATAGGTTGTGGTAATTGCGAAGTACTTATTCCATTATCGTAGTTTTTGCTAGTATGTAATTTAAAAAATTATGTTGTTGATAGCGTCACATTATACCCCTTTAAGGGTTTAATGTGGATATTGAAATGCTGAAATTTCTTTAGAAAAACAGTAGGTGTATTCCCTTGAATTTATCGGCTAATTTTTAAGAATAGATACTGCTATTTCTTTGTTCTTACTCATCTCTGGATGGATGTAAAGCAGTTTTTGGCTGCTGTCAAAATACCATCCTTTTTCACTTCCATTGTTCCAAGTAGCAAGTTTATTGAGCGATTTTGTATTCACACTCACAGATTTTGGAGCGCTTTCCATATGGATTTGCATCAGATAGTTTCGATCTGGTAATTGAAAATCACCTTCAGGTTTTGCTACAGATACTGTTACTTCTTTATCAGTTGAAGTAGTGTTGATGGTAGTTAAAGCATATGATCCTTCTTGGTATTTCATACTTTTGCCATCATCTTCGTACAGCTCAAATGAGGCATCTTTTCCCGGATAAATATCCAGTTTTATTTGAGGAACAGGTTCTGCACCTATAAACTGTGGAGCATCTTGCATTGGAATAATGCTACCCTCTTTTACAAAAATAGGCATTTGATCGAGTGGCGATAACACACTGTAATATTCTTTGCCTCCGTAAAGTTCTCCTGTCCAGTAGTTTATCCAGTTTCCTTCTGGCAAATAAACCACTCTGGTTTGAGCACCTTTTTCTGTTACTGGGCAAATCATCATGCTGCTACCAAACATGTATTGGTCTGCAATCTCAAATACGTTTTCATCGTCTTGATATTCCAACACCAAAGCACGCATGAGTGGCATACCTGTTTGATACATTTCGTAAGAATGGCTGTATATATAAGGTATGAGGCTATAGCGCAAAAGATCGTATTGTTTGAATATTTTTAATGCTTCTTCACCATAGTTCCAAGGCTCTTTGTAACCGGGGTGATCCATACCAAACAAATGTGCTACTGGGCTAAACATACCAAACTGGCACCATCTGATATATAGTTCCGGATCGGCATCGTGCTCGAAACCTCCCATACAGTGCGCCCAATTGCCTACACCAGAAACACCTATATTCAATCCCGCTTTAATTACCGGAGCAAAATACTGCCATTCACTAGGCCAGTCACCAGCAAAAATATATGGATAGCGTTGAATGCCTGCATAACCTTCGCGTGTCATATTCATTCCACGTATGCCATTGTACTCACTAAACTTTTCGTAAGGTGCTTTGGCATAAGCAATCGGAAATATATTATGCAGTTTTTTAGCTTCTTCGCTGGTTGGACCAACTTTATCGCTTTCGTTGGCTTTTCTACCAAATGCACTACCCTCATCCGTTTTAAAGAACATAGCTCCCATAGAAGCAACATTCATTACTCCATTATCCCACCACCAGTCTACAGATTTTTGATCGAAAAAATTCACAAATTCTCCGGGACTACCTTCTTCAGGATATACTAAGCCTTTTGCCTGTGCTTGTTCCAGTAGGTTTAGCTTATTGCCATTATCAAATCTAGGTCTGATGTGCACACCAACCATATTGATGTCCATTGCATACAAGCTATCAAACATGGCTTCTGGATTTACAAAGGTAGGCCTCCACTCAAAGGTAGTGGCTCCTTTACCTCCGGTTTTTCCGAAGATTCTCCATGTTGAATCGAGGTGTAAAATATCTAGTGGAATACCCATTGTACGGAATCTTCTAGCCAATGCAACTACATAATCTGTGGAAGTCATTTCTTCATGCCCCCAAGTTCCGCCACTGTAAGTACCTACTTGCAAACCCAAAGCAAACTTGGGCATTAATGGTGCTTTTCCAGTAATACTGGTGTAATTATCTAATATATGCGGGAAATCTGGCCCGTATATAAAGTAGTAATCTAACTCGCCATTTATCGCAGAAAAGGTGAAGGACTCGGGATCAGTACTTCCCATATCCCAGTTTGTTTCGTAAGGGTTATGCATAAATATGCCATAACCTCTTGTGCTCATAAAGAAAGGCACCGGACAATAGTTGGCTTTTAAAACATTATATGCACCAATTATGTGCGGTCTGCCAATACCTCTACCCACATTTAATTCTACTTTTTTCCCTCTTCTATCTAACACATCCATTCTTTCTCCAAAACCAAAGAAGTGATCGTCGGGAAATAATTTCTTTGTGGCTGCTACTTGCTTATCGCTAGTAAAATGACCTGTATCATGATCGGCTAGCAGCACTTTGCCATTTTTATCTGAAATGGTGATTGAAAATGGACTTTTATTGATCTTAATATCGAGCTTTTCTGTGCTGATATTGAATTGATTATTTTCTTCTTTTGTAGTGAGGTTTACGGTTTGCCAATCGTATTTACTTACCATATAAGGCTCATTGGCTTCAAAATTTCTATCCCAAATGCTTCTTATTCGTAGGATTTCCGGTGTGCAAAATTCAAGTTGAACATCAGCATTTTCATTTGAGAAATAGATGATGTTTCCCTCCTGCTTAAAACCTGACTGATAGTTGCCAATACCGGTTTGTGCGATTGCCCCAAAGTTAAATACCAATATTGCTAAGGTTAGTAAAGTAATTTCTGATAGTTTCATAGATTTCCTTGTTTCAATTGGCGGTAGAATTTATTAGAAAATTAAGGAGTTATTAGCCAATTACAGTGTTTTGCGAGTTTTTTATTTAAAAATGGAGAGGGAAATCCCTCTCCATTTTTATAAGAAAGACATCTAAGTCTTATGAAATATGAATTGAATTAATACCCTTCGTTTTGTTCGTACAAGCCTTCTTTAACATCTAGCTGATCTAATGGAATTGCATAAATAATTTCGTAAGCATTTACTCCATCAATTTTTTCAGAAGCATCATCTTCAACTTCCCAAGCATTCATTACTTCTAAAACTTTTCCAGTTCTTACTAAATCATGCCAGCGTAAACCTTCGGCCATAAATTCTTTAGCTCTTTCCTCTAAAAGCATATCTAAATCTACATTGCTTACTGCATCAAGTCCTGCTCTTTCTCTTACCATATTCACGATGGCATCTACATCTGTTTGGCTTCCACCTGATTGTAACAAGGCTTCTGCTTTCATCATTAATACATCTGTATATCTGATAATTGGGAAGTTAATACCCCAGTTAAAGCGGTCTGCTGGTAGTTTATTTAAATCTAGGAATTTTACAAATTGCGGGTTATTTACCTGATTGTTATTATCATCGATGTAGAAAGGTAAGATGGCAAAATCGTCTCTTACATCAGCCTCATCAAAAGTTGCTAGAAAAGATTCTGATGGTCTAATTGGAGAATCACCCGGAACCCCACCAGCAAATGGCGTAACAGTTCTACCATAAGCTTCATCATACATACTAGTTGGTAATATAGTACCAATACCTCTATCTCCAGTTGATAAATCGTTGATATTTTGCTCATCAAAAACGATATCAGAGTTTCCTTCATTATCGTAGCTGAAAATTGAAGCATAATCATTTACCCAAGAAAACTGCCCACTGTTAATTACATCATTTAAAAGTGTAAGTGCTTCCGAATACATATTAGCATCTAAACCCGGACCTTCAATACCATAAGACGGACCTGATTTAGTTAAATAAACTTTTGCCAATAATGCTTTTGCCGCCAAAGAAGTCGCTCTACCTTGCACAGAATAAGATTCTGGAAGATCGCTAATCGCATCAGTTAAGTCTGCTTCTATTAACTCATACACATCAGCAACTGCTGATCTTGGTATTTCTAGTGCTTCTGTTGGTGTTACAACATGGTCTAGCAAAGGCACTTTGCCGAACCAACGAACTAAATCGAAGTAGAATAAAGCTCTTAAAAATTTTGCTTCACCAATCAATCTGTTTCTCACATCTGCATCTGGTACAAGTGATTCATCAATTTTATCCAATACTGTATTGGCTCTTAAAATGCCATTAAAATTTGCATCCCAAGCTTCACTCATCAATACATTAGTAGAAAGAGTATTTTCGAAGTTATTTACAGGGTTCCAGTCTCTAACACCAGTTCCAGGCGAATAAATAAGATCTGAACGAATGTCTGACAACATAAAGTGTCTTACAGCATATCCATCTAGAGCATTATAAGTAGCATTTACAGCTTGTTCGAAGTCATCTGCATCTTGATAGAAATTTAATGAACTTGAACTTGAGATTGGCGCTTGAATCAGATCGTCTTCACAAGCCCACATCCCAAATATCGCTAGTATAATTAAAAATTTTCTTTTCATTTTCTTCAATGTTTTTGTTTAAAACTTAAGGTTTACACCAAAAATCATAGATTTTGAAAGTGGGAATGCACCATAATCATCACCACTGTTGTTTACTGCCTCAGGGTTAAAACCACCGTAGTATTTGTCTTTACCGAACCAGTTTTCTGCAGTAACATACACTCTTGCTCCACTAACTACATTTGACTGGAACAATGAACCTAAGTCGTAACCTAGTGTGATGTTTCTTACTCTCCAGTAATCGTTAGGGTATCTCCAGTCTGTGTTTTTGATTCTACCAAAGCTCGATGGAGATTTTCTTACTTTACCTTCAACATCTTCTGCTGTAATTACACCGTCTTCTTCCCATCTTACTCTGTCTCTGATGTAACCTAAGTGGTTATCTGCTTTACCTTGACCTGTTCTATTCATTGCACGACCAAAAGTTGAGTAGATTACACCTCCCCACTGGCCTTGAAGCAAGATAGAAAGATCGAAACCTTTGTAACTAAAGTTATTTGTGATACCCCAAACATAATCTGGATTAGGGTGGCCAGAATAAGTACGATCGTCAGCATCAATTACACCATCGTCATTTACATCAAGGTATTTAGGATCACCAGCTTCTTCGTTGCCATATAATGGGTAACCATTAGCAATATCTTCTGAAGTTAAGATACCAATATCTTGCACCAAATATAAAGTATACATCGGTCTACCCACTTCGAGAATGTTGTGGTTAATATCAAATGCTCCGCCCAAAATTGGTGTATTGTTAGGGCCTAATTTTTTAACTTCGTTGGTATTGTGGCTAAAGTTTACTTTGGTATTCCATTTAAAATCACCAACAAGGTTACGGGTTGATACTTCTACCTCCCAACCTTTGTTGAGTACTTCGCCAATGTTGGTAAGCGCTGAGCTAAAACCACTGGCGGTTGGTACAGGAATTTCTAACAATAAATCTGTATTCTTTTTAGTGTAATAGTCGAAAGAAGTGAAAATTCTATTGTCTAGTAATCCTAAATCAAAACCAATATCTACCGTTTCTGATTGCTCCCAGCTTAAATCTGGATTAGGAAAGTTTGAAGGAATTTGACCATTTACCAAAGTTCCATCGAAGCTATAGTTTGCATTCGACAATGTAGCTATATGACCATAATCTCCAATACCATTGTTACCTGCAATACCCCAGCTAGCTCTAATTTTAAAATCACTAACAGGCTCTATGCCTTGCATAAATGCTTCTTCTGAAATTCTCCAACCAACAGATGCAGATGGGAAAATACCCCATTTAGTATTGTCACCAAATTTAGATGAACCGTCTCGTCTGATACTAGCAGAGAAAAGGTATTTATCCATAAAGCTGTATTGCGCTCTACCGAAATAAGAAATCAATACGTTTTTAGATTCGCTTGAAGAACCTGAAACACTAGTGGCAGCATTAATAGTAGTTACTTCATCTGAGGCAAAACCAGTTCCGCTTAAGCTAAAGTCTTCAAATTTGTATAAGCTGTATGAATAACCACCCAATATTGAAAGGTTGTGGTTACCAAAAGTTTTAGAATAGTTTAATGTATTCTCTTGTACAAAGTTTTGTCTGGTATAACCAGAATAACCAGCAGAAGCTGTTCTGTTTCTGTTTACATAAGAAGGTGTCCAGCTTTTATGATTATAGTTATGTACATCGTAGTTTACACTGGTTTTAAACTTAAGACCTGAGATTATTTCGTACTCACCAAAAATGGTACTGATGGTTCTAAATGTTTTTCCAGTTCCTATTTTTTCTCTAGCTTCTGCCAAAGGACTAGGTCTTGAAGTACCCCATGCATATGGCGCATTTTCGCCTACATTATTACCATAAGGACCAGCATAAGATTCAACTACTGGAGATGTACCTACCACAATGTGTGTTATGGCATCTTTACCTTCAACACCTGGGTCGTTTGCAATACTGTAAGATGGAGAAAGGTTTAGACCAAATCTTAGTTTTTTGTTTGGAGTTAATTCCACGTTAGCTCTGGCGCTATATCTTGTATAATCTACGCCAAGTGCTACACCTTCCTGATCAAACATATCTCCTGATACATAGTATCTGGCAATTTCGTTACCACCAGTTGCAGATAACTGATAGTTTTGCATAAATCCTTTTCTAAAAAATAAGTCTTGGTAGTCTAAGTAATCCAATCCTTCGTGGTTTTCGTCAAACCATCTGTCGTCGAACATGTAATTGGTGTTTACACTACCTTCTGGCAAACCTAGTAAAGCTCTTCTTTCTTCATTAGTTTGGCTAGAAGTTGCTCCTAAATCACTTGCGTGGTCTTTTACCCAAGCGTAATTGATATGTTCAACTTGTCTGTCAACCCATTCTTCTGCACTTAAAACATCCAGTTTTTTTACTGTTTCACTCCAACCAGAATAGGTGTTAAAACTGATCTGAGGTTTACCAGCTTTGCCTTTTTTAGTAGTGATTAATACAACACCGTTAGAACCTCTTGAACCATAAATTGAAGCAGAAGCCGCATCTTTCAAAACCTGAATAGACTCAATATCATTTGGGTTGAGGTTATTAAGTGGGTTACCATTGCTAAAACCTCCTGAAGAAGATTGAGATGAAGCTTCTAATGGGAAACCATCTACTACATACAATGGCTCATTATTCGCATTAATTGAACCTGTACCCCTTACTTGAATACTAAAACCCTTACCTGGCAAACCACTGGTTTGTTTTACGCGAACACCAGCTAACTGCCCTACCAACACCTGATCTACTTTATTAAGTGGTCTTTCGGTAACGTTTTCAGGTTCTAATGTAGCGATCGCACCAGTAATATCTGCTTTTTTCTGAGTACCGTAACCAATTACTACAACTTCTTCAAGTTGTTCTAAATCTGGCTCCAAGCTAATATTAATTACTGATTGGTTACTAACTTCTATTTCAGTGCTTTTAAAACCTATATAACTAAATTGTAATGTTGAACCCTGATTTACTGTAATACGATAATTACCTTCAAAATCGGTAACAGCACCAGTAGAAGATCCTTTAATTAGAATACTCACACCTGGTAGAGGAAGGCCATCGTCAGCAGAAGTAACTGTACCTGAAATGCTTGTTTGTACTACATCTTCTTCGTTGATTACCTCTGTAACAGAAGGAGTTGAGTTTCTTTTTTTACTAACATGAATATTTTCGTCAATTCGGGTAAATTGTAATCCTGTATTTTTAGATATATCTCTCAGCACATTTGCTAGTGATTCTTTCTTTGCAAATGCGGTGATTCTTTGTTGTTCTTTTAAAACAATTTTATCGTAATTGAATTTAAAATCTGTACGCTGCTCTAATACTTTAAAAGCATCTTCTACAGGTACATCTTTTAGTTCGAGACTCACATAAATCTCTTCTATACTGGCCTTTTGAGCTACACCATTATTCGCCAGCATGATGCTATAGAGCATACACTGAATGATAAGGCCAAAAATCGCATGCTTAGACATA
Organism: Chondrinema litorale; assembly: GCF_026250525.1. Taxonomy (GTDB): domain Bacteria; phylum Bacteroidota; class Bacteroidia; order Cytophagales; family Flammeovirgaceae; genus Chondrinema; species Chondrinema litorale. The sequence continues at coordinate 9,036 of NZ_CP111054.1, read as the reverse complement.
AGCAAAATTTGTCTTAGTATTTTCAATTCCATATTTTTAATTGTTTTTGGTAAATAATTACTAAAAATCCATGGCCTTTAGAATCCGGAGATAGCGCGACCAAACATTATACCCGGTATTTTAAAGGCTTTTTAGTAGTCTGATGTTTAAAGACCACTAATATCTTATTAGCTTGTATTACATTTCATAATTCAAAAATTTAGTATATAGTAACTTTCTTTTCGTCCAATTTATAGCGAATACCGGTTGCCAGAGAAATTCCCTCCATTACGTGTCTCAGGCTTTTTCTTTCAAAAGAACCATTGTATAAAATCTTAGCCTTGCTCTTCACTTCGAACTCAACACCATACCAAAGAGAGAGCTTTTCAATAATCTCATCGAGTCCTGCATTCTTTAAATAGATGATGCCATCTTTCCAGCTTACCGAGTTTGTATCGAAGTGTCCCTTCTCTATTTTTAGTAAATCTTTCCTGTAAACTATGTTCTCTCCGGGAATTAAAAACACTGGCTCTTTTTCGTTTTTTACATTGTTATGGGTATTTTCAATTTTCACTTTGCCACTGGTTAATGCCACTTCAACATCTGTCTTATCTGGAAATGCTCTGATGTTAAAAGAAGTACCCACTGCTACAGTTACAATATCTCCCGAAATTACTTTAAAAGGTCTGAGGCTGTCTTTGGCTACATCAAAAAATGCTTCTCCACTTAAGTAAACGATTCTGGCAGTGTCGGAGAAATGATCTGGGTAACGTAAGGAGCTGCCAGAGTTTAGCCAAATTCTACTTTTATCTGGCAATGTAAGTATAGATCTTTTGCCAGATGGATTTACTTTTTCCCTATAAGCCACTGCAACTATTGGCTCTTCTACTTTATTTATCTCAGATTGATAAAACTGAAAACCTGCCCATGCACCAAAAACCACAATTGCAGCAGTAATGTATTTCCATACCTGAAAAGGCTTGTGTACTTGTAAAGTATTTCGGAGATTCTCCTGTTTGGCAATGCTCGCCTTTATTTTTTTATATACTAATTTGGAATCTTTATTTGAAGATTGTTGTAAATCGAAATCGTTCTCATCCCAGCTGGTTCCCATCACCTCCATAATGTCGTCTTTATTAGCCGGATCTTTAATCCAGTCAATAAAGTCCATAGCCTCTTTTTCAGAAGCATGGTTATGTAAGTATTTCCATACTTTCTTTTTCTTCATCGGTTTTTCATTTTCATATTATTGAAAGCTAGTCGTTTAATACCCCCGAAAAATAGAGGGTATTCTTGTGTTATTTTTGCTTTCTAAACTATATACAATTAAGTAGGCAAGAGGTACGATCCTGTTAGAAAAAATTTTTGAAAAATTTTATGAGAAATAAAAAAAGCAGACCATGAGGTACATGTGCACTCTTTGTCAGATACTTTCTTATATCTGTTAATGCCTTACTCATCTGATCTTTTACTGTATTTACAGTAATACCTAAAGTTTTAGCAATTTCCTGATGGGTTAAGCCTTCAATTCTGCTTAGTCTGTAAATTTCTTTGCGCCTAGGGGGAAGGTTTTCGAAGGCCTCGTTGGTTAGTTGTTTGAGTTCTGCAAAATTTATTTGCTCTTCTGTATTACAAGAAGCTTCTTCTTTTTTTGACTTTATATAATCTAAATACAGTTGGTGATAACTCTTTTTCTTAATTTGATTATATATGAGATTTCTAGATATGGTTCGCACATATCCTTCAAAAGACTTTTGATCGTCGAGGCCGTTTTTGGTATTCCAAATCTGCACAAAAGTGTCATGCACAATTTCTTCAGCATCTTCTTTTATCTTAAGATAGCTCAGTGCATAAAAAAAGATCTTGTGATAATACTTATGAAAAAGCTTTTGAAATGCCGTTTCATTGCCTGCTTTTAAATCCTGAACAAGCGTTATTTCATTTTCGCTATTTACTTTATGGTATCCCACAGTGATTCACTTAAGTCATCATTAACAACTAATTTAAAAAAATTCCCAATCATTTTAATTTTTTCATTCAGAAATTCATTTCCAAATGAATCATGTATTAATCTGCCATTTTTCAGCAGATTAATTTGCGGTTAGTGAATTATCTAATAAATAGGTTTGTATAGGTGTTATTTCAACAGGTCCTAAGAGTCCTGAAGATGTCAGTTTCCAATTTTCTGCACTAAACATACCAAATTTTCTATTCTCTGGCAGCCTTGCAGGAAAATTTACATTATAAAATTTCTTCCAGTACATGCCATTTTTATCCATCCAAGCTATTCGGTTAGCCATTAAATTGGAAACACGTACTTCTAAAACATTATTTTCTTGCCATTGTTCCCCAGCGATAACAATTTGATACTTTGGCCCAAACAAAGCATTAAGTTTTTTACCATTCCAATATACTCGCGCACTTACATCTACTTCTCCTAAATCCAACAACATTCCAGCTTTTATACCTTCTGGCTTTGTAATTTCAATCTTATAAACTGCTGTGCCTGAAAAGTTTTTATATGTCTCTCCCTCAAACTCTGTCCACGATTTTAGCTGATCTGTTTCTATAGGATCTGGGATTTCTGGTCCACCTGTCTCAAATGTAATTTGCCAGTTGCCATTCAATGCAACTGGTGCTGATGTTGCTTTGTAATAAGGATAAAGTTCATCTTCAATCTCTGTATTATAAGTTTGAACAATACAAGATTCTCCGGGAGCTAATTGCACAAAACATTGCACATTGCCATCTGTTGAAGTCTCTGGCGAAGCCTCCGGTGAAACCTGTAAAGCTCCTTTACCCTTTACACCAGTTAGTGGATTAAAAATTTCTAAATCTTTGGCTGATGTTGCCAGTGGAATCCAACTATCTACGGCCTTATCTGTCCAGTTTACTAGGTAGTAAAATGTGCCATTGTCGTTTTTCTTTCTAATGTATTCAAGTCCTTTTTCTTGTAATTTCTCCATTCTGATGTTGGCGAATTGTAGGAGTGCATTTAAATCATCTCCCAATAAAAATCTTCCTTCACCCATATTTGCTTGCTGAATACCTGCTTCTTGGTTATCAGTAAATTTCAATGCTCCTTTAAGAGACTCAAATGCTTGTTGGCGAACTGCCAATTCGCCTAATCCATTGAGATTTTTCGGTAGAGATTCATGAACTATTACTGTGGCACCTGCTTTTGCTAAGTCGACCAATTTCTCAAAAGTACTGAGTGAGATAAATTCTGTTTTAGGAACCACAATTGTTTGATACGAACCTCCTGTAGCAATAATTTCTTTACCTTTTGCACTTAAAGATTGTATTTGCGTATCCGAAATAAAGTCGAAAGCATAGCCTTCTTCTTGTAAAATATCTGCATCTTTCTTCACTTCAGAAGCTTCGAAAACTGGCCCTCTAGCACCAAAATGTTCTAAACTTGCTCTACCTTTATTTGCAAACCGATCGTAAATCGGATAATAAATTAACACATCATTATCTGGCTTAGAGTTTTGCATAAATGCCTGTACATTAGCTATATAACTGTTTAACTCAGCAATATCTGGCCAGATAGAGTTTCTCGGATTTACATGTACTGCCGCATAAAATAACCAACCCGGCCAAGGTGCATCTTGTGGGCTATAAGCAGTCCCATGATAAAATACATGGTTTACACCGCCCAATAAATACCTTTCTAAATTTACTTTGAGGTCGCCCGGAGTAGATTGAAAATGCTCATTTAACCATGTTGCCGCTTCTGATGATGATAATTGCTTACCCGTTACATTGGCTGCCGAACTCGCCATTTTGATCTTGATAATTTCTGCTCCTTCCGTTTCAGGAATGTCACTGGCAGCATATAAATCTAGGATATTTGCCGGTGAGCCATGCGCCTGATTTCTAATGATAGAGTTTTTAGATGCTGCCCATTTTTGCCAATGTTCAGTAAAAGTCTCCAACAACAAGTCTGAAAATGTCTCTCTATAATCTGAAAGCACTCTTATGTTCAACATGGTAGAATCTTCACTTAACAAAGCAGGCAAATATTTTCTTAGATCGTAGCCTCTGCGTTTTTCAAACTCTGCAAAAAAATCTGGTGTCCAGTTAGCTTCTCCACTGGCATCGTCCACCTCATAAGAATCATTGAAATAGGCTCGCATTCCAGTGAGATCGTAGCTAGTAAAAGCACTATCAAATTTATGGAGGTAATCGTCTATGGCTTTTGTGGAGAAATGATCGATTACATTTCCTTCTCCGCCAGGGCCAGCTCTTTCTACCATTTTGCCATGCCAACCTTGAAAAACAGCATATAGCGTCCAGTTTCCAGAGGGTGCTGTCCAATCGAGTTTGCCTTGTGCACTTACATTCTCTGTTAAATCCAAAGTTTCTCCACTTTCAGAATATGCCATTAGGCTAACGAGTGGTAGCAATTTTTCGAACCTCACTTGCTCCAAACCAAGCGCTTGCATATTTTCATTGGCAGCTATCGGGCTTTTTACCTGATCTATTTCTAACCTTTCGCCAAAATATTCTTTTTTTGGTTCTTTTAGCATGTTTGGAATCTGCTCTTCAGACACTTTCATCTTTTCGTGTAGCTGATAAACTGGATTCGCAATCGCTCTTAACAGCGGCTTTTGTGTGTATGCTATCGTCTGGTTTAATATTTCTCCTTCACTCACATTATAAGTTGTAAAAGCCATATTTTTTGGTGCATCTTGCTCACCTACCCAAGGCCCACCAAATGGCCAGCCTGTGCCTGTTGCCATGTCTACACCCAAATCGAGTCGTTTGGCTTCTTGTAAAGTATACACCAATATCTCCATCCATTCTGGAGAGAGGTAATCGATGAAATTTTCTTCTTCTCCAATTACTCCGAAAATCGGTGTAATTTCAACGCCACCCATACCACCAGCTTTTAAAGCTTCTAAATCAGCCGTAATTCCTTCTTTTGTTACAGCACTTCCATGCCACCACCAACGCGTCCATGGTTTGTTTTCTTTGGTAATTGTTGGCCACTCAGGTGTTAATTTTGGTTCTTGCTTTACACCACAAGATGAAAAAATACTAATAGCAATTAGCACAATGAGTAATTGCGTAGTTTTCCTGTAAACAGTATACATTGTATTTCTTTTTAAGCTTTTTACAAGCTAGTTTTTGAAATTGACTAGTTTGAGTTCTTTAAGTTTTTACTAAAATCAGGAATTAAATTTTGCAAAGCGTACTCTACTTTGATGTACTCTTGTAGGTCTCTGAGTGCCAAGACATGATAGTCGTTTTCTGATAAGTATTTGAGGTATTCTTCGAATAATTCAGGAGGAGTAGTGACCCAATCGTGTGCGTAGTCTGGTACACCGTGAATGGTTAGCACCACAATTTTGCCATCTTTGGCTTCTTTAATCGCATTAATTACACGCTCTTTGTCTGTGCCTGTAGTGCTATAGCTAGGGATTAAATAAGGATGATCTACTTCCGGATCGTAAGGTCTACTACCGCCTACTCTGGCAAAAATATACCCTCGCTCTTTTAGTAAATCAATAATGTAATCGTCTGTATCGTAAGCCGGATAAGCAAAAGAGTTGGTTTTCGGAATGCCTAAACTTTTGCATTTATCTTCGATATAAGCCAATCCTTTGTTGCATTCTTCGGGAGACATGCGATTAACATGTGTGTGTTTCCAAGTGTGGTTGGCAACTTCGAAGCCTTGTTCATTTAGTTCTTTTATTTGCTCCCAACTCATATATTTCTTTTTGTCTTCAAAATCGGGTGGGAATTCGCAGACAAAAAAAGTAGCATCAAAATTATATTTCTTAAGCAATGGAGCTACATAAGTAGCATGTGTGCTTACTCCATCGTCAAAGGTGAGAATTACTGTTTTATCGGGAATTGGCTTAAGTAGAACCTGTCCATACCCAATAGTAGTGCAAGCACATAAAGTTATGATTATCAGATAGTTTTTCATTTTTATATTCACTTTATACTGTCGGAATTTGTATGAAAACACCGATCTTATCACTTCAAATAATTTAAAAATATGTTCGGAGAACAGTTAGTCGAAATGAAATTTGTACTCAATATAAAGTGTAAATGATACACTTGCAAACTATACTTATGATAAGCAAGTAAAATTCTTAAGCAGATGATTAAAGAGAATTGAATTATTCTCTACCATGAAATCACGCATATTTCACATTAAATCATCTACCTTTTCTTAGTAAAATCTGCATCCATCAATACCCAAGAGTTAGGGTCTAGCACAACTTTATCAGGTTCTGTATCTACTGGAATTGTAAAGACATTTGATTTTTCATTTACCTGCAAAGTTTTAATTAATATTTGCTTGTCTTGTCCATAAACAGCTATTTCAATAGGCATTTTAAAGAAACTTCCGTCTGTTTGTACCTGATCAAGTGTCACTTTTATTTCGCCTTTTTTCTTATCATACTGCCAAGTGCCTTTGTATTTTAAAGCTCCCGGTTTATAAAGCCATTGCTCAAAGAAATCTTTTAAATCTACTCCCGATGCTTCTTCCATTTCTCTGCGAAAATCATCTGTAGTAGCATTTAGATTCTGGTATTTTTGGTAATAAGATTGTATACCTTTCCAGAAATTATCTGTGCCTACTACCCCTCTCAACATGTGTAAAATCCAGCTACCTTTCTGGTAAGTATGTGAGCTAGTTACTTTGTTCATGTCTTGCAAATTGTCATGAACGATTCTATAATCAGGATTTTTCTCATAGAAAGCATCTACTTGCTTTTTGCTTGCTTCGAGTCCCTTCATAAAAGCATCATAACCGTATTCGTGTTCAATAAATAAGAGTGTGAAATAAGTAGCAAAACCTTCACTGAGCCAAACATCATCCCAATCGTATTCGGTAACTGCATTGCCAAACCATTGATGCGCAATTTCATGAATCACCACATTTCGCCAGCGTTCATTGCGATCTCCCATCACAGAGTTTTCACTATATAAAATCGCAGAGGCAGCTTCCATACCTCCACTCACACTATTCGACTGAATATTTGCCAGTTTTTCATAAGAGAAAGGGCCGATATAATCGCTGTAGAACTCCAACACTTTTTTGGTGGGCTCGGCAAAATCGTAAAAACCTGCATCTCGATCTTGTTGATACACCCATGTTTCGATTGATTTTCCATCGAAACGATCTACATATTGTACAGCAAAGCGAGCTGCTCCAAGTACATACAACCAAGGAGCAATCGGCACAGATTGTTTCCAATGAGTCAGTCGATTTCCATCGGGCAAATCAGATTCTTCCACTTTCAAACCATTGGAAACAACTTGATAATGCGCCGGAGCTGTAACTATAAACTCACACTTGGCTTTGTCGTAAGGATGATCGATAGTGGTGAGCCAGTTTCTACCTTTGTTAGGCCAGTTATCGCTAAAAAATGTGCGATCGCCGTATTTGTTTTCTGCAATCTTGAGCCCTGAGGCAGGAATACCGCTATAATAAATTGTGTATTTAACTCTCTGGTTTTGTGTAGAAGGCTTTGGTAAAGTAATCAGTAACTCATCGTCTTCGTGCGTGTATTGTAAAGTTTTATCACTTGAAACTACTTTACTTACGGTCATGCCTTTGTTTTCAAGTGCTGCTGAAGCATTGATTAAATCTAGCCTTAAAGTTTCAACCCCTGCTTCAAGGTATCGAATATCAATAGTGGCTTCGCAAATAATTTCGTCTGTATTGTCTGATAATTGAATTCGAAAAGCATAATTTAGTGCATCTATCTTCGCATTTTTGGGATAGTTATCTGCAAAGGAATTTTGCTTAAACAGTAAAAGACATGTGAAAAAGGCAATACAAAGTATCCTTGTTTTCATAAGAGCTATTTTCGGGGTAATTAAGATATACTATTTTTCAGATTCTTGTGAGATTGGCTTCCTGTATTCGGTTAAACCAGTTTCTTGGATGGTTTGCTCTACATCTTTGAGTAGTGAAGGCACAAAAGCACTTAAATTCTCAGCGCCAGTTTCTGTTACAACAACCACATCTTCAATTCGAACATAGAGTCTCTCTTCTGGAATCCAGATCATCGGGTCGATGGTAAATACCATTCCAGGTTTGAGTTTTACACCACGCACCTGTCCTACATCGTGCACCGCCATTCCAACTGGGTGTTGAAAATGACCTCGAAATTTTAAGCCTTCTTGTACAGCTTTTAAATAAGCAGCATTGCCAAAATTTTTACCTACCAGATATTTCTCCATATCAGCCGCCGCTTTATCTAGCACCTCGTTAGAAGTTACTCCGGGTTTAATGTATTTAAAAAGTGCATCACGATAAGCTACTATGTAATTGTATAATGCGGTTTGCGCTTTATCAAACTTTCCGTTAACCGGCCAAATGCGCGTTACATCACTGGTATAATATTTATAATCTGGCGCATAGTCCATTAAGACCAAATCTCCATCGTTCAGCACATCTGTTTTATGGAAATAATGCCCCATAAAAGCGTTTGTACCTCCGCCAATAATTGAAGCATAGCCATCTCCTCTTGCACCATTTAGATGAAATATATATTTAGCAGCAGCATCCAGTTGATACTCATAGACTCCCGGCTTGGTAGAACGCATTGCTTCTATAATTCCCTCACCAGCTATTTTAGTTGCTTGTCTAATCAACTTAATTTCTGCGGGACTCTTAATCAATCGCATTGAATCTAGTATGGGAGAAAGATCATGAATTTCAAACTGAGGAACTCTCTCTTTCAGCTTTTGCACAAACAAAGCTTCGCGCGTTTCTTGTCCATCCCAAGGATCGGAAGAGGCTCGCGCTTGCCCATAAAGTAACTCATCTCGACTATCGTTGCCTGTTTCTGCTGGGCTTAAAGGTGTATAAAGTAAAGGAGCCGGAGGTCTAATTAATCCGGTACTTATTAAGTCTGAAGAAAGAAACTCAATAGCACGAACTCGATCAACACCAGTTAGCTGTTTTACCAAATCACCATCTTCTGCCGATAAGATTTTTCCTTGCCCTTTTTCCCTGCCTTCATCTCGATGCGGAAGATATAAAGTAGTCTGCCTGTTTCTTCCATTCAATAAAAGATAAGCATG